>NZ_JBGTZB010000029.1:0-24858 GCF_041807825.1 Streptococcus sp. E24BD
AAAAGAACACTACGAACTTTATCAACTGCTCCTGTTTCATTTTCAAGAAAAGCAAGCTGACCAGCTCTTTGGGCTGATTGAGGAGACGATTTCAAGCGTTAATCCTGTCTTTCAGACAGTTTTTAAGACTTTCTTGAAGAATAGAGACAAGATTGTCAACGCCTTGAAACTGCCTTACTCAAACGCTAAACTAGAGGCGACCAACAACATCATCAAGGTTATTAAGCGCAACGCCTTTGGTTTCAGAAACTTTGAAAAGACAAAACTCGCATTTTCATTGCCATAAACATAAAACGAGAGAAGACAAGAACTGTCCTCTCTCGGTGTTAAGTNACTTTGAAAAGACAAAACTCGCATTTTCATTGCCATAAACATAAAACGAGAGAAGACAAGAACTGTCCTCTCTCGGTGTTAAGTGGGTCAACCCACTACAGTTGACAAAGAGCCAGATAGTTTAAATCCCTAGCATTTCATCTGTAAAATCGGCTACTGGTTTTTCCTTGTAAAATTCCATATCCTTCAAGCCAACCAGCTTAGTAATGATACTAATTGGAAACTGATGAATAGCTGTGTTATACTCCTCTACTTGGTAGTTGTAAGAGAGTTTCCACTGGGCAAGATTGTTCTCTGTCTCAAAAATTTCCTGCAAGAGTCGTTCCACATTTTTGTTGGCCAAAAGTTCTGGCATGCCTCGTAAAAATTGTCCAAACTCTTCAGACGTCTCCACTTTACTAGATTTCATCACCGTTTTTTCTTCAGACCTACGGACTTTAGAAACTGATTTATTCAAATCAAGAATGGTTTCTTTTTCAAGACCTTGATGCTTATCAACAAAGCGGTTGGCCTTATCTAACAAAGCTTCGTTACGTTCTTCGATGATCTTAATATGGCTTTTACTAGCTTTTGCTGCTTGCTCGGTGCGCCGAATTTGGTTATATTGTGACACCATATGCCAGATTAAGCTGGTCACAAGACCTGCACCAACAAAGAATCCCGGAAAGGGTTCGACAACTGTCTCTGACTCTACAGGTGAGGCAAAGGAAAAGATGAGAACCCATAAAAGTGTTGATAAGATCACCACTCCAATTCCTTTTAGAACTCAACAAGTATATTTTTCTTTTTCATTCGTATCCTTCTTTTTTAAAGTAAATCATCAAACAGACTAAGCTGGTTATCCTCTGGCAAACCTGCCAGAATCCCCATCTCAGTCATCTTATCCACCAGCGTTGATGATAAACCACCGCGTTTACGGAGTTCAGTTTTGGAGAGAAATTCCCCTTCGGCACGCGCCGCAACCAGCTGTTTAGCAACGTTCTCCCCCAGGCCCTCAAGGGCGACAAATGGCGGAATTAAGATATCTCCTTCAATCTGGAACTCGATGGCATCGCTCTTATAAAGATCGAGTTTGCCAAAAGTAAAGCCGCGCTCCAGCATTTCATTAACCAGCTCCAAGGTGGTGAACAGGTCATTTTCTACATTGCTGGCCTCATTATTTTTCTTCTTTTCTTGAATATCCGCCATGCGCGCCTTGACAGCTTCGAGGCCACCTGACATGGTCTTAAGTTCAAAAGCCTTGGCACGGATGGAGAAATAAGCACAGTAGTAATAAAGCGGGTGATGCACCTTGAAATAGGCCACTCGGAGCGCCATGAGCACATAGGCTGCTGCGTGAGCTTTAGGGAACATATACTTGATTTTTCCACAGGATTCGATGTACCAGTCAGGCACATTGTTATCACGCATGGCTTGGATATAACCGTTGCGCTCCTCCTCAGAAATTTTCAGCCAAGCTCCTTTACGTACCCGCTCCATGATGTTAAAGGCCATCTTGGGCTCAAGTCCGGCGTGCATGAGGTAAACCATGATGTCGTCCCGACAACCGATAACGGTTTTTAGGGTAGCAATGCCCTCCTTAATCAAGTCTTGGGCATTACCCAGCCAAACGTCCGTTCCATGGGAAAGGCCAGATAGCTGGAGCAGCTCAGCAAAGGTGGTTGGATGGGTCTCATCCACCATCCCTCGAACAAAGTTTGTCCCAAACTCTGGAATGCCAAGCATCCCTGTCGCTGTCCCAATCTGCTCTGGGGTTACTCCCAAAATCTCCGTCCCAGAAAAGAGGGCCATAACCCCTGGGTCGTCAGCAGGAATATCCTTAGGGTCAATCCCTGACAGGTCTTGGAGTTTACGCACCATGGTCGGGTCATCGTGCCCCAGCACATCGAGCTTGAGCACGTTCTCATCAATATCGTGGAAGTTGAAGTGAGTGGTTTTCCAGCTAGCCGTGACATCATCAGCTGGGTACTGCACAGGGGTAAAGTCATAGACATCCATGTAGTCTGGGATAACAACGATACCTCCAGGGTGCTGACCTGTCGTTCGTTTGACTCCAGCTGCCCCTTTGGACAGGCGATCAACCTCAGCTTCAGGGTAAAATTTGCCATAGTCGCGCTCATATCCACGGACAAAGCCGTAGGCCGTCTTATCCGCTACCGTACCCACTGTTCCTGCACGAAAGGCATAATCGTCACCAAAAATATCCCGCACGTCGTTGTGGGCAGACGGCTGATCATCTCCTGAGAAGTTCAAATCAATATCAGGCACCTTGTCGCCATCAAACCCAAGGAAGGTTTCAAAGGGAATATCCTGACCATCCTTTTTATACCGAGTGCCACAATCTGGACAGTCCTTATTGGGCAAGTCATAGCCTGATCCGTAAGAACCGTCGGTGATAAATTCAGACTTCTGACAGTTCGGGCAAACATAGTGGGGCGGCATGGGGTTGACCTCGGTGATGCCAATCATAGTGGCGACAAAACTTGATCCAACCGAGCCCCGCGATCCGACCAGATAGCCTCGCTCGTTGGAGCGGTTCACCAACATCTGGGAGGCCAGGTAAATCACGGCAAAACCGTTACCTAGAATGGAGGTTAGCTCCTTTTCAATCCGTAAATCAATAATATCTGGCAGGGGATTGCCATAAATTTCAAAAGCCTTTTGATAAGTCAACTCAGCAACGGTTTCCTCAGCCTTTTCGATGTAAGGGGTATAGAGGTCTTTTTTGACCACTTCGACCTCTTCAAATCGATCTAACAAGGCGTTTGGAGCGGTGATAACAATCTCCCGCGCCAGCTCATTGCCCAAAAAGGCAAACTCGTCCAACATCTCGTTGGTGGTGCGGAAATGAGCCTTAGGCAGGGGAGCAGGCTGGGCATTCTCACCACGACCAATCGTCCAGTTAATCTGAGCCCCCTGCCCCAGACTGCGGACGATGATTTCACGGTAAATCTCGTGTTCAGGTTCGAGGTAATGAACGTTACCTGTCGCAAGGACTGGCTTGTCCAACTGACGACCGATGTCAATCAGGTCTCGGATCAGCTCCTCAACCGCTGCCATATCCTTGATATTATCCTTGGCAACCAAGGGGGCGTAAAGCGCAGGTGGCATCACCTCGATAAAGTCGTAATAGCCAGCAACCTTGAGGGTAGCCTCCTTCCCTTGGGAGAGCAGGGTGTCAAAGACCTCGCCTTCCGAGCAAGCCGTGCCCAGTATCAGCCCCTCGCGGTGCTCATCCAAAACCGTCCTAGGAATCCGCGCTACGCCATCAAAATACTTGACGTTGGATAAACTGACGAGCTTAAAGATATTTTTCAGCCCGACTTGGTTGGTCACGTAGACCGTGGCATGCTTGACCTTAGCTTTCTTGTAGGAATCCTCTGCCACCAGCTTGGTATTGAGCTCAAGGAGATTAGTCAAGCCATGCTTTTCTCTGACCTCCGCTAGGAAGATAAAGAGCAACCGTCCTGTCGCCTCGGCATCGTAGTTGGCCATGTGGTGATGTTCCAGAGACACCCCAAACCGTTTGGTCAAAGCTGCTAAACCGTGACGCTTGTAGTCTAGGTAGAGATTACGGGCAAATTCCAGCGTGTCAATCACTGGCTGGCTGATGAGTGGGAAACCGTAACGTTCGTAGTTGGCATCCATAAAGCCCACGTCAAAGGTGGCATTGTGGGCGACGATGACAGAGCCCTCACAGAAGGCCTGAAACTCAGCTAAGACCTGCTCAATCGGCTTAGCCCCTCGAATGTGGTTGTCAGTAATCCCCGTCAGCTCAGTGGTAAAGGCAGACAAGGGATGACCAGGATCAATGAACTCGTCAAACTGTTCAACGATATTACCCTTGTACATCTTGGAAGCTGCGATTTGGATCAATTTATTGTGAACGGCAGATAGTCCTGTCGTCTCCACGTCAAAAACGACATAGGTCGCTTCGTGGAGGTCAACATCAGCGTCATTATAGGTGATGGGCACCTTGTCCTCAACGATATTGGCTTCGAGACCGTAGATGACCTTGATGCCGTTTTTACGGCCAGCATGGTAGCCGTGGGGGAAACTCTGTACATTACCGTGGTCGGTGATGGCAATCGCCTTGTGCCCCCACTTGGCAGCAGTCGCAATCAAGTCCTCAACAGTTGGTAGGGCATCCATGGTGGACATGTTGGTGTGAGCGTGGAACTCGACCCGCTTCTCCCCCTCTGGCATTAAGTCCTTGCGCTCATGATGGACGATGGTTTTGACATCTTGCACATTCATGGTCAGGCTACGGGTGTAGGGGTTGTTCTCGATTTGCCCGCGGACACGGAGCCAGGCCCCTTTTGTTACCATATCGTATTTTTTGAGTTCCTCATCGTCCTTAGCCCATTTTTGCAGGGCAAAACTGGAGGTGTAGTCGGTCATCTTGAAATTGATGATGTGGCGACCGGTCCGTGTGGTTTTCTTCTCCACATCAAAGACCACCCCTTCAAAGACAGGGCGCTCGCCCTCCATCTCCAACGCCTCAATCATGGGCGTGATCTCTGCTTTTTCAAAGCCTGCTTGACGGGTCTTGGCGCGCTCCTTAAAGTCAAAGGCAGGCTTGACTTCTTCAGGCGGAGGCACGCTAGCTTCTAGGGATTTTTGGGCGGCAATAGCAGAGCTAGCAGCTTGGTTGATTAGCTCCTCACGGCTGGTCTCAAAGGAGCTGACCAGTGCTTCTGTGGTCTTAGCACAGGGCTCAAGGCGAACAGTCAATTTTGGAAAGCCAAAGTCTTCCAACTGCTGAACAAGATTGGGCAGATGCTTGTCCTGAAAATGTGCTAGCGACAGAAACTCAGGGGTTTCAATCACCAGCTGGTCGTCCTCATGGCGGACAGCTAACTGTGCAAAGGCTGCGCGAAAGCTAGCATGATTACAGGGAGAAAAAGCAAAAGCCTCGCGATAATAAGCCTCCAAAACAGCTGCTGAGAAGCTCGGCTCATTGACCAAAATCTCTAAAGATACCCCAATGTCTGCTTGAGCAAAGGTTGTCTCCAGCAGTTGACGCAGGGTGCGGTAATGCGCCACAGGCAGCAACTGGTCAAACCGAAGACTAAAATCCCAGCGACGGCTCTGGCTATGCACCTGAACGCTGGCAATCTGCCCAGTCTGAAAAACCGATGTCGCCATCACCTCATCAGGCAGGGCAATCTGGCTCATCAACTGTCGAAATAAATCTGACATCGCATTCTCCTCTCTGCGGTTCTTATCGTGTTTAGTATTCCTATTTTACCATAATTTATCCTCTTGTCGTCGCCAAATGATAGCACATGATAAAAAACCTTGCCAAAGATTGCTTTGACAAGGTGGTCATAGATTAAGTCATCAAGAGCTGATAGGCGTTTTGGGCGAGCTGCCTTTGTACCTGAACGACAGAGAGCTGTTTTAGTCTGGCTATGGTCTCAACGGTAGCCACAATCAAATCTCTCATTTCCTGATAAGACAGCTGTTTAGCAACCAGCCAGTCAAGTGCCACTCTGCCATCGCTCTCTAACAACAGCCTCTCCAGTGCTACTTCACGCACCAACGCCTGAACGACAGGGTCTGTTAAGATCGCAGGCCCGATGGTAAAATAAGCCCCCAAGGCCAGATAATCTACCACATAGGCTCTACAACTGTACCAATGCAGAATGATAGGAACGTCAATCCCTTGTAAGAGACTGAGGAGGTCACCTTCACAACCCTTGGTATGAAGGAGGAGGGGTTTCTGATGCTTAACCGCCAACTCAAGAGACTGCAAGAAGCGGCGCTCCTGCACAGACAATGGTAAATCAGTCCAGACCCTATCGAGCCCAATCTCACCCACTAGCGTTGCTTGTTTAATCAGTTCTTCGTACTGGTTCTCAAAATCTTGCTCAAATCGGTCAGCTCGCCAAGGATGGCAGCCAACACTGAGGACAACTGGTAGCAGATGACCAGACTGATTTGCCAAATCAGCCTGCCACTGTGTGATCGTCTCATATTCTGCCAGACTAGATACATTAAGGCAGGGAGTGATGCCGTATGTCTGATAAAATTTCAAATCCTCCAAAGACGCGACATGCGTGTGGCAATCATAGAATTGGTTCATCTGTCAAATCCCAAGACCTGCAAAATTTGCTCTTTGTAAGCCAAGTGTCTATCAGCTGGTAGCTGTCCGTCGTCTCGCTCGATGGTCAGCTCTGCCATGACCCGACCGGGACGAGGACGTAGGACATAGATGCGGTCGCTGAGCGTCAGAGCTTCATCAATGTCGTGGGTGATAAGGAGGGTCGACAGCCCCAGCTCACGCTGGGTGTCCAGATACCAACCATGAAGCTCCCGCTTGGTCAGGGCATCAAGGGCAGAAAACGCCTCGTCCAACAAGAAAAGCTTGTGCTTGAAGAGGTAGGTGCGAAGCAGCGCCACCCGCTGTCGCATACCACCGCTCAATTCCTGCGGGTAGCGGTCTTGGTAGTTCAGTAGACCAAACCGCTCCAAGAGTTGTCTGGCTTCATCGTAGGCTTCTGCTTTTTTGACGCCTTTGATAATGAGAGGCAGGGCGACATTTTTCAGAACCGTCTTGTGCTCTAGGAGCAGGTCTTTTTGAAGCATGTAGCTGACCTTGCCGACAAAATCCCTGCTCCCATCGATTCTTATCTCCCCCTTTTGTAGAGCTTCAATCCCTGCAATCAGGTTAAAAAGAGTGGTCTTGCCAACACCGCTAGTGCCGATGAGAGCAACAATCTCTCCTCGTTCGACCGTCAAGTCAATGTCTGCCAGCACTGCTTGCTTACCGTAGGCGTGGGAGACGCCTGTTACGTTTAGCATACTCATCAGTCGAGGTAGTCGTTGCTGAAGCCTTGGTCAGCCTTGAGCGGGGTTTCGGTCAGCTTGTTGTCATTGACCCAGCTGTAGAAGGCATTCCAGCGGTCAGGCGAGATGTAGCCCCACTTGCTTTTGTCGGTTGCGTATTGACCAGCCAAATACTCTTGGGAAGCGATGATAAAGTCTTCTTGCCCTTCCAATTCTGGGACATGCTTGATGAGGATTTTAGCAGCTTCTTCTGGGTTGTCCATGGCATATTGATAGCCTTTTTTGATGGCAGAAAGGACTTTTTTGGCTTCCTCTGGATGTTTCTCCAGATAATCATTGTTGGCGATGATGACAGGCGTATAGTAGTCCAGCTCTGCGGCATAGTCTTTCAGGTAGAAGAAGTTAGTCTGAACCCCTTGACTTTCTGCCAAGACACCGTCCCAGGCGTAGAAAATCCAGGCCATGTCAAAAACGCCATTTTCCATAGCTGTGATGGAATTGCTGTCGGTGTTTGGCACTAGCTCCACGGACTTGACATCCGCCCCCTGCTTCTTCAAAAGCGTCTCAATCATGGCCAGCTCAATCGGGTCATTCCATGTGCCATACTTCTTGCCAACCATGTCTTTGGGCTCTGCAGCACCTGCTTTTTTTGTTGAGATGACACCAGAAGTGTTGTGCTCGATGATGGCAGCAACAGCCGTTATCGGAGCACCTTTGGACAGCTTATTGGCCATGCTGTCTTGGAAGTAAATGCCAAACGGCGCCTTATTGTTAATGATAAGGTCAGACGAGCTGTCTTCTGGCGGCAGCTTGATGTCGAGGTCGATACCGACTTCGTCGAAATAGCCGAGCTCCTTAGCTACATAGAGACCTGTGTGATTGGTGTTGGGTATCCAGTCGAGGATAAAATCTACCTTCTTGAGGTCCGACTGAGCAGCCTCATTCCCAGACGAGCAAGCCACTAAACAGAGGGTTCCGATAAAGCCCACAAGGGCAGTAAGCAGTTTTTTCATTTCTTTTCTCCAATGTATTTCCATTTCATAAGGTATTTTTCGCTCCACTTAACCAGCTGCATAGAGCCAAGGCTGACCAGAGAGGTCAAGAGGATAATCGCAAACATGGTATCGTACTGAAAAAGCTTTTTGGTCCGAATCATGTAGACCCCCAGCCCCTCAAAGCCACCCAACCACTCAGACACGACCGCTGCGATAAAGGCATAAGACACGCTGACCCGCAAGCCCGCATAAAAATAACTAAGGCTGGTCGGGATTTTCACATGCCAGAGAATCTGCCACTTACTGGCATTCATCAGCCTCAGCAGCTGGATGGTATCCTCATCTGCTTGGCGAAAGCCATCCAAAATCGCCACCACGATAGGAAAGGTCGTGGTCAGGACAATCAGGACAATCTTGGGCGCCATGCCATAGCCCAGCCACAGCACCAATATCGGTGCAAGCGCAATGGTTGGCACGGTCTGGGTGATGACCAAAAGCGGATAAATGGCCTTGTGAAAAAGGGGAAAGGCATCCATGACAAGGGTCAGCAAGCAGGCGATGACCACCCCATAACTCAAGCCCACCACCGCTTCCAGCAAGGTCACCTTGGTGTGAAACATCAGCTGGTCACTGTTTCGCACAAAGGCTTGCAGGATCTGAAGGGGTGTCGGCAAGATAAACTTGGGAAGCCAGCCCAGCTCACCCGCTAGTTGCCAGACCACCAAGAGACCGATGATGGTCAAAAAACTTACCCAGCGGTCAAATATACTGGTCGATTTTTTCTGCAATACTTAAAATCCTTCCATAATTGATTTTCACATTGGCAAAGACATTGTCACAGTCCTTACCAGCTAGTTCAATCGCTCCTTTGAGGGTCACCATCAACTCCTCATAGTCTCCCTCGATGACCGTCTCAAAGGGCGTCACAACCACATCTGGGTGACGGCTCTTGAGATAGACAATCACCCGATCAATCGTCGCCAAGCGTTCATGTGTCCCCAGGGGTAGGATTTGCAGGGCGATACTGGCATTTAACACACAAAAAACCTCCTATATCCATGATACGGGAGGTTAGTTTGAACACGCAAAAAATCCAAGTGATTTCTTCCCTACGCTGGCATGACCCAGATCAGGTGCGGTCGCAACTACCAGTTGCCTCTCAGCCTGTTCACAGACTCCCGTAAACTTATTATAGCATGTCTAGATTCGTTTAGCAAGTATTTTTTGTGAATTTGTGATTATCTTTTTGATACCTCGTTTCAAAGAAATATCTTTTGTCACAAGCCTGAATTTCAGAAAGTAAACAGATGACCTGTGGATAAGATCTACAACCATCAAGATGGATACCAGTATCGTCAACGTCATCGCAAGTCCAATGTCCAGTTTTTTTCCGATGTCATGTGACTCTTTTTGGCGTTCCTTGTCGATCAGACGTTGAGTCATCAGCTACCAATCCCCAGCTAAGGAAGGACAACTTAATTTTCCTGACGCCCATGTTCAGTAACTGCGACAACTCACGTCACTTGAAGACACTTTCTAAGAAGGTGCAGAGAGCTCTGTTAGCCGCTGTAATGGTGGATGAGATGGGGAGATAGTCTACCAGACGATTCACTCCCACCTCCGCATAGGGGTGAGTTGCTGTGCCCTTCTCAGGTTTTCCCGTCCTGAACCCCTCAACCACCGAGCCTTGATTAAATGGCGATAGTGACATTTTTATCTCAGCCTGAACTTAAAAATCAGGACGTAAAAGGAAGAGCTTCTAAAATTTCAATTCGATCTTTTTTCTATCCTTTAGAACATGATTGGAAAGAAAGAGCATGCTGAACATTTAAAAATTACAGTTCTTTGACTCGCTTGGGCAAAAAGAGGCTAACCTGTGTAAAGTGGTCTTTTTCAGAGGTAATTTCCATGTGGTAGTCCTTGCCAAATTGCAGAGCTAGGCGCTGATCGACATTTTTAAGACCAACTCCGCCTTGATGGACGGTTTTTGTTGTCCCCGTTGCCTTATTTTGACTATCCATCCCTTTACCGTTATCACGAATGTCAATGCGTAGGTGCTCTGCTGTTTCACTAACAGTAACTTCAATCAGCCCATCACGCTCGACTTCCTTGATACCATGGTAAATGGCATTTTCGACAATCGGCTGTAAAATTAACTTGGGTACTTGATAGTCTGCATAGGCTGACAATTCATGGAGTTCATAGTTGAGCTTATGGC
This sequence comes from Streptococcus sp. E24BD, assembly GCF_041807825.1. Taxonomy (NCBI): domain Bacteria; kingdom Bacillati; phylum Bacillota; class Bacilli; order Lactobacillales; family Streptococcaceae; genus Streptococcus; species Streptococcus sp. E24BD. Next base: position 10,339 of record NZ_JBGTZB010000029.1, read on the forward strand.
CATAGCGCTGCTTTTGAATAAAGAGATACTGACGGACATGTTCCATCTCATCCTTAAGACAAATTTGCTCATTGCCATTATTGAGAGCTATGCGAAAATATTTTGCCAATGCCTTGGTAATTTCCACCACGCGCTTGCGGTCATTGAATTCCGTCATCCAAACAATTGTATCTAGCGTATTGTAGAGGAAATGAGGGTTGATTTGACTGGCTAATGCCACCAGCTCATACTCCCGAATATCCTGCTCTTGTTGCTTGACAGAAGCCATGAGAGCGTCAATTTGATCCAGCATTTTATTGAAATAGCGCGACAAATCTAACAGTTCAGCCGTTCCCACTTCCTTGGCACGCAGGTGTGACTGCCCCTGCCCGACTGCCAAAATAACCTCCTGCAAGTCACGAATCGGTTTTAACCAGATACGAATGACCAAAGCTGAACCCAAGCCAGAAATCAAGAGGGCAACCAAGCCTGCTCCCAAAAAGGCGTATAGGATTTGATGACGAACCATGTGAAGTTCATCAAGAGACGATACCCCAACCAAGGTCCACTGGCTGTCTGGAATTTCAATCTGATAGACGAATTCTTTTTTTGAAGAGGTATAGCCATTTTCCACCACCAAGTATGGCTGCATCGCATCCATCTCCTCCTTAGAGGAATAGACTTCTTTTTTTGGATGATAGACAAACTCTTTCTGAGAATTGACAATAAAAGCGAAACCTGTATCGCCTAATGTTAGCTGGTCCAAATAGTTTTCTAACCTACTATAGTCAATATCCAGTCGTAGTACCCCCTTATTGTTGCCCTCGCTGTCCTCAATCTCTCGTGTAATCGAAATAACCCATTGTTCTCCCTTTTGGGTCAGAGATTCCTTATGAGCAGGGGTCAAAACAGGCATGGCTTTCTGGTCAATGGCTGCTTGATACCAAGATTCCGCCATCATATCACTAGAAGTTTTCATGGTGAGCTGGCTATCTGTCGAAACCACCTGACCTTCTTTGGTCACTAAGACGGCAGAGACCAAATCAACATCTCCCATAAGCAAGCTATTCATCAAAAAGAGCAACGCCTCTTTGTGATCTTCATCAGGATGAGCAATATACTCTTTCAGTAACCGATTCCCTGCCAAACTATTGGTTGTCTGCTTTAGCTTGTTCAGATAGGAAGTAATGAATGAGCCACTCTGCTGCAAACTATCGCGCGTTTTCTGCTCGATCAGATGCCCAATTTCAGTAGAACTCGTCTGGTAATAGAAGGTTCCGACCACCCCAAGGAGAGCCATCATCACTAAAAAACTATAGAGAAATAATTGCACTGCCAAGGAATGTTTTCTCATTCACCTTCTCCTTTCCGAAATTGTCGCGGTGTCACACCAACTGTCTGCTTGAAGCGTTGAGAGAAATAATTGATATCCCAAAAGCCAACTTTTTCAGCAATTTCATAAATTTTTAAATCGGTTGTCAACAATAAGAATTTCGCTTGCCGCATTCGTTCTTGGTTGAGATAATCCTGAAAACTCATCCCCACGTCCTTCTTGATGAGGACGCTAAGATAATTGGGGCTAAAGCCTAGGTCATCTGCCAGATGCTTGAGCGAAAAATCGCTGTCACCTAAATGGTCGCGAATCTTTTTCTGCAAGTCCGAATAGTCTTCTTGCCTGATGTACTTTTCCAGCTTTTCTTTTTTTACATCTTGATCTAGCTTATCTTGGATTTTTGATAAAATGCCTTCCACATCTGCCTTACTAAAGGGCTTGAGTAGATAGTCATCTGCGCCTAGCTTGAGTGCAGAAAGAGCATAGTCAAACTCATCATAGCCTGTCAAAAAAACAAGATGACAGGCTGGGCGCTCTTCTTTAATCAATTGCGCTAATTGAATTCCGTTCATTTTGGGCATATTGATGTCTGTCAAGACGATATCAAATGGCTGGTCTTGGAAGAGTTCCCAAGCCTTGCGGCCATCTTCTGCCTCAGCGACACGGTCAATTTGAAATTTTTTAAAATCAATCAAAGAACAAATACCTTGTCGAACAAGGTATTCGTCTTCTACTATCAGTATAGAATAAATGATCTTCACCTTCTTTTGTTCGCTTTGTCCTTATTATAACAGAAAGACTAAACATAGGCTAGGAGGTAACCATATCCTTTAGCTTCCATCTCTGCTTTCGGGATAAATCTAATCGATAAGCTATTGATACAGTAGCGAAGACCTCCCTTATCTTCTGGTCCATCTGTAAAGACATGCCCTAGGTGGGAATCCCCAACGCGACTCCGTACTTCCGTCCGTGTCATATTGTAGCTTGTATCTTCTTTATAACGAGCGACATCTGGGCTAATAGGTCGAGAGAAACTTGGCCAACCACAGCCTGATTCAAACTTATCCTTGGAAGAAAAGAGGGGTTCTCCTGTCACAACATCCACATAAATACCATCTTCAAACTGATCCCAATAACGATTGGAGAAGGCTCTCTCTGTAGCATTGTTTTGGGTGACATCGTACTCTTCCTTGGTTAATTTTTCCTTAATTTCTTCATCACTTGGCTTTTTATATTTACTTTCATCGATGACAGGGTAAACCGCATCATTGACATTGATATGACAGTAGCCATTTGGATTTTTCTTGAGGTAATCTTGATGATAGTCTTCTGCTAAGACATAGTGATCAAGTGGTACATTCTCAACCACGATAGGCTTGTCAAATTTCTGACTTAGTTCGTTTAAGGCCTGTTTGATGATCGGCGCATCCTCTTTATCTGTATAGTAGATACCTGTTCGGTATTGACTTCCGACATCATTGCCTTGCTTATTTTTGCTTGTTGGATCAATGATACGGAAGTAATGCAGGAGCAAGTCACGCAAAGTGATTTCACTCTTGTCGTACTGAATGTGAACAGTCTCTGCATGCCCTGTCTGACCAATTAACTTATAGTTGGTGGTATCACTCTTACCGTTAGCATAGCCAACCGTGACATCTACCACTCCATCTACCCGTTCAAAGTAGGCTTCCACTCCCCAAAAGCACCCTCCTGCCAGATAAATTTCCTTTAGATTTTCAGGAGCCACCTTAGACGTATCCTTTAATTGACGTTCTGTACTTATTTGCTTGGCAGTTGGAGCTGTACTCATCTTCTCACTATCGGTCTTTGACCCCACCTTCAGAAAGATAAAAGCCGATAAGACAATGAGCCCTAAAATAGTCACTCCTACTAAAAATGATTTCAGTTGAGGTTGCATACACTGACCTCCATTTCTTTATTATTTAATCGTTTCAAGCGTTTGAACAATTTCTGTTTTCTCCATATGACCAGGCATCACCTTTGCAACAACACCATCGCTCCCAATGAACGCCGAGGTCGGATAGACACGAACACCGTATTCTTCAATCAGTTTTCCACTTGGATCTAAGAGGACTGGCAAGTTCTTGTGACCAAGTTCTTTGTACCATTTCTTAAACTCTTCTTCTGATTGTTCGCCTTTTTTATTAGGAGAAACAACTGAGAGAATGACCGTGTCTGCCGGTGCATCCTTAGCTAAGCCATCGACTTCTTCTAATCCAGCTAAGCAGATAGGACACCATGATGCCCAAAACTTGAGATAAACTTTTTTCCCCTTAAAATCTGACAAAGTATAGGTTTTTCCATCCACACCCATCAAACTAAAATCGGACGCTTCTTTGCCATCATTCATCTGTTGATCATCTTGTTTGTCTGCCATTTTAGCTGTTTCTGCCTTTTGATTATCTGTTTTTATTTGCGTAGAGCAGGCTGCTAACAAGCCTGTACAAGCTAAAGCGATTGTCAGTAGTTGGAGTTTTTTCATAAACGTCCTCCCTTAATTCTTTTCTCCATCTGACATCTTGTCGTCTTCCATCTTGTCATCGGACATTTTATCGTCTGACATCTTATCATCTTTCATGTTGTCATCGGACATTTTGTCATCAGACATTTTGTCATCAGACATCTTGTCATCTGACATCTTGTCGTCTTTCATGTTATCATCTGACATGTTGTCGTTTTTCATTTTGTCGTCGGACATCTTGTCCTTTTTCTCCATCATAGAGGACTCGTCTGTCTTTTTATTATCAGATTTAGGCTGGGGTGAGCAAGCTGCTAAGAAAGTACCGCAAGCAAGTAAGATAGCGACTGTTTGTAATTTTTTCATGATATGTGTACTCCTTTATGTAAAATAGTTAGTTAAAAATTGTTTCGAAAAATGCAGTAATGGCATCGACCTTTCCTAAAACGAGGATAATTCCCATTAGGATAATCAAGGCTCCACCGACCTTTTTCATGGTGACCATGTGTGGTTTTAGTTTATTAAACTGTTTGACAAGGGCAGAGCTTGACAAAGTGATGAGTAGAAATGGCAAAGACAAACCCAGTGTATAAACCAGAAGCAAAAGCCCCCCTTGTACCGAACTGCCTCCGCCTGAAGCAGCCAATCCTAGAACAGAGCCTAGCACAGGGCCAACACAAGGGGTCCAGCCAAAGCTAAAGGTTAAGCCCAATAAAAATGCTGACAAGACACCTTTTTTAGTTTGGAAATTAAAGCGAAGCTGTTTCTGTTTTTGCAGGCTAGCAATGTTAATCCATTCCATCTGGTGGAGCCCAAGAACAATAATGATCAGCCCCATGACCACTCTGAAAGTTGGGCTGTTGAACAGACTTCCCAGACTGGCTGCACCAAAACCTAGTAACAGAAAAACAGAAGACAAACCAGCCATAAAGGCTACGGTCTTGAGCAAGCTGTACCAGTTAATAGAAAAACCAAAGAGGGAAACTGTTCGCTCCTTGCTCTCATCCAGCAAAATCCCCAGATAGACGGGCAAAAGCGGAAAGATGCAGGGAGAAAAGAAAGATAAGATCCCAGCTACAAAAACTGAAAACATGAAGACAAGTGAGGTTCCCATTCGTAACTCCTTTCTAACTTATTTCGCTTGACATATTCAGTATAAGATACTCACTCGAAAAAAAATATAGACAATCCCCTTCAAAAACTCGAATTTGGTGTGCTATTTTTCTATAGGACATGTATAAAATGCTGAAATAAAATGTTCTCTCAGTTAAAAAATGAGAACACTTATGTTCTCTCATTTACCTAATCACTTGATTATCTTGTCTTCCACAGGCAGGCAAGGTAAAAATATCCTCATCAAGATCCTTTTGGGGACTTTAAAGTCTTCAAAGACCACCATCTACAACTGCAAAATACCTGAAAAAGAGCTTAAAATCATAGATTTTTAAAAAGCCCTTAGTTGTAGTTTCACCACCGCCTCAGTCCTAGTGGTATGCAGAAGTACAACAATCCTAATAACTGTTGAAGCCCGGGCTCAAGAAACAAGAATAACGAGTGGACTACCTGCGAACCAGTTTCACCACCGCCTCGGTTCGTGCAGTATGGGGAAACATATCGACGGACTGGATATACTTGACCTCGTAGACCTCGCTCAGCTTGACCAAGTCACGCGCCAAGGTCGAGACATTACAGGAGACGTAGACCATTTTTTCAGGGGCATAGCGGAGCACGGTATCAAGAAGCCTGTCATCCAAGCCAGTTCTCGGTGGGTCGACGACGAGGGCTGTGGCACGGTAGCCTGACGCATACCACTTCGGAATGATGTCCTCTGCCTTGCCCGCTTCGTAGTAGGTGTTGTCAAAGCCCATGGCTGCTGCATTTTGCCTAGCATCTGCGATGGCTTCTGGGACAATGTCCATGCCACAGACGCTTCTCACCTTATCCGCAAAGGCAAATCCAATCGTCCCAACCCCACAGTAAGCGTCGATCAAGTCATCGTCCGCCGTCACATCTAAGGCCTTCACTGCTTCACCATAGAGGACATTGGTTTGCTGGGGATTGAGCTGGTAAAAGGCCCGAGGAGACAGGGCAAAGCCGTAGTCCAACACCTCTTCCTGAATGGTCTCCTGTCCCCAGACAATCTCTGTCTGCTCGCCATAAATCTCGCTGGATTTGCTGGTGTTGAGGTTGATTGCTACGGTCTTGATTTCTGGGTAGGCGGTGGTCAAATCCCTAATCACCCCTGTCAGTCTGACCGCCTTGCTGGTGACAAAAATCATCTGAACCTGATCGGTCGCTACTGCCCGACGCACCATGACCGTCCGCACCCCTGCGACTTTGCGCTCATTGTAGATGGGCACCTTGTGCTTGTCCAGTAGCTGAACCGTGCTGTTGATAATGTCCTGCGTCAGCTTATCCTGCACTAGACAGTCCTTGATGTCAATCAAGCGGTGACTACCCTCAGCATAAAGTCCCGCCTTGATCGAACCACCAAAAGAACGGGTCTGAAACTGCAACTTGGCACGGTAGTGAACAGGCTTGTCCATGCCGATGGTCGGGCGAATGTCGTAAGCCTCATAGCCTCTGGGCTGGAATTTTTCTGCACCTGTGTGACCTGACAATAAACCTCCTCACCTTTCAGGGCACCCTTGACAAAGACCAAGGTTTTCTTGTAAAACCCAATTCCTTCACCGTTAATCCCCATCCGCTTGATTTTCGAGGGAAAGCGTTGTTTTTCTCGTAATATCATAGGTTTATTGTACCACTTTGTCCTAGTAAATACCACGGAAAACGTGGTATAATGGCAGAAAAGGAGACCGCCATGACCAACTTAAATCCACATGATTTCCCCAAAGTCCTCGCCCCCTACCTGGCAGGAGCAAACGTTCAGGACTGCAGTTCTCGCTCAACTGCCACTGTCTGGGCATTGAGTACAGGCTATTTTTTAAAGGTGGACTCCCCAAACGCACTGGCCCGTGAAGCCCAGTGGGCGGATTGGTTCTTCCAGCAAGGACTGGGTGTAGAAGTCGTACTTTATATTACTGACGACCGCGATTACCTGCTGACCAGAGCTGGCGACGGGCAACCTGCCCACGCCTACCTTGACCGTCCTGACTCGATTTGGCATTAGTTGCCGTGAAGAGGCTTACGCCCTCATGGCAGAGCAGCAAGACCTCTTGCAGGCTGATGCCCTGATTCATGGGGATTACTGCCTGCCAAATGTCCTCTTTGATGACCAGCTCAACTTAACCGCCCTGATTGACTTGGGGTTGGCTGGTCTATCCGACCGCCACATCAACCTCTACTGGGCCATCTGGTCGCTCAACTATAACCTGGGAACAGACCAATATAGCGATACTTTTTTGGACCATTACGGTCGGGACTTGGTTAACGACGACAAATTGACATTGATTGCTGCTATTGAAGCTTTTGGATAAATAAAAAAACTAGAACTTATGATACAAACAGTTCTAGTTTTTCGTTTAACTTAGCATATTTATACCAGTTCTATGGGGCTTGTTTAATCCAACAACTTCTGCAATTCCTAAGCCACTTGTGGGTTGGGTTGGCTTGATCTTTCCCATATCTGCTTTTAGAACAACCACATTGTTACAACATCATTTATTCTATTTTTGAAAGAGCATTATTGCTCCAGATGATTAATTAAACCTTTCAAATCCTGCCTTAATTTTTCAATTTCCTCATCACTCATCTTCTCTTGCTTCGCATTATGTCCCTCAACAGTTCCGGTGTGTACTTTGAACTCTCCCTGGCTATTAATAGCTATTAAAAAGGGAACATAAAGTCTATCACCATCAAAATGTTCAATATAGATATCTGACACAACTTGTTTCACATCCTCGGAAAAATTCTCAGATTTGGTATCAATGTTATAAGCAACCTGATTTGATAAACTAAGCTCTTCCATTAGAACAGGTTTTAACTCCCTACACCATGGACATGTTTCAAACCCAAAATAGTACAAACCAGCTTCCTTACTTTGGATTTTCTGAATAATATCAGAAGTTTCCAACTTAACAAACACCTGCTCACTTCCATACCGTTCTCCATAACTTACTGGCTGTTTAAACGCCACTAACGTGACAGCAACTAATGATAGCACAAACACGACCAAACTAATCAAGCTTTTTCTCATTTGTTCTCCTCCAAATGTGATATAACGACAATAAAATAACTTCACCATCATTGGTAAACGGTAATAAATTAAATAAATTTGCGAGAAAAAATAGTTTCAACAAAAAACTAAATAAATTATAAGCTGGAATAAATTGCCCAAGAACCACTAAACTCAAAGGTGCTAAACCAGCAATACATAAATTATGCCAATGATTTTGCTGATTTGGATAGCAAATGGCAGGAGCAAAGAAAATCCATTTGAGTATTGGACGATACCCCAGGCTGACAGCAACTAGCCAATGCAAAAATTCATGCAGAATTACTGAAAAACACAGCGTGGTGATAACGGTCAAGAATAATGCCATCATTTTTTCTTCAAATACCGAATCAGGGTGTAAACAACCAACCAAATAGATACTACTGCTAAATAGACTATATAAAATCGTTGTGTCACAGAAAAGAAGTTTGTTAAAGTCTCTGGGGTATCAATATTTTGAATTCTCAACCCCATAATAGTCTCTTGAGTGTCGTTATAAAGCCGAAATAAAGTCATCCCAGAGGTCATCATAAACGCCATTAACCAAATCAAACTAGCATACACTACTTGTTGTAAATAGTTTTTCATCATCTATTCTCCGTTTCTTTTTTAATCACATAGATTAATAATATCAGTAGCAATCCTGCTATCGGAAGCAAGGATAGAGGAAAGCTAATCATCAATAACATCAATATCACAACAAGAACAATTAACAACAAAGAGACCATCTCATTGCTACTGCTTGTTGAACGAGGAAATAAAAATCCAATAACCAAACTAGCTAGACTAAGTGTCACTCCTTGTAGGAAAGCAACTGGGGGCATTTTCAGATAAATTGAAAGCAAAGCCGTTGGAAATTGAAAGACCAGTATTGCTGTGACTAGTGTGATAACTTCCTCTTTAGTTTCTATTCCTAAATGAGTATAAATCGTTCGGTGTTTCAGTGTTGAATCAGCATAATAAACAAAAGCAATACTCAAAAATGGCCAAAAATTAATAAGATGATGAGCCGCTAACTCCATACCATCACTAAACCAGGCATAACAACCGATGAACAGGATCAATAACAGACTATACAAGAAAAATTTTGTCCGAATAATGGCTAAACTAGCCCACTTCACCCGTCTTTTCAAAAAAGCTAAGGGCGGAACTTTCAGAAAGGATTGCTTTAAGAAAACAAGATCAAGTTGTGTTCTATCAAGAACAGACAGTAAGACTAGGCCCACTACAGATACCAACAAGGAAGCACTGGCTAGCATCTCTGGGGACAATGAGCGTTTAGCTAAATAACTGTCAATTTGAAACCTAAGAGAAAATGAGCAAATTAACGCACAGATAAAATAAGTTATCGTTATCAACAAGTGATTGCTTTTTGCCGATAATGGAAGGTATTTAAGGGACAAGATATAAATCCAATTTGACAGCAAGTAGGAACTTAAAAAGAAACAGTGTGTGGAAAAAAACAAGCAAATCGCAGCTAATGGAGAGCGTAATAAACTGAGCCCTGGTATTAAAATAATGAAAAAGAATTCAAAACAACATAGAGCCATTCCAAGCTTAAACCATTTTACTGATAAATAAACTTCCTTCTCATGAAATGGTAATACCTTGGACATAAATAGCGAACTTGGAGTCAGTTTAACGGTTGTGTTTATAAACAGAAAAATAAACAGACCAGCTATGACGGCCAAATTATTATAGCTACTAATAGATACTAAAATAATTGTCTTCAGCTCTTCAAAGCTATATTGCTGCCCAATATGTGACAGTTTCGAATATTCCACAACATTTATATAAAAATAAACTAAATAAGCTAACATTGATGCTAATAAAATAGCATAGCGACTCTTGGTGTTCTTCAAAAAAGACTGCCTCAAAAGTCCTTGTAAAGAATCCCTAAGATATAATTTGATGAGATGAAAACTGTTGGCGAATGTTCTGTAATTTTGCATCTAAACCTCCTGTACCTTTAATTGCTTCAGCAATCATTTCGACTTTTCCTTCAAATTTAGACAGTTTTCCGCAACTCATAATATAAATATTTCGTGGAAAAGACAGGAGTGTATTGAGGTCATGTGAAACAAGCACAAACGCCCTTGTTAATTGTAATTCTTTTAGCAATTCTTGGACTAAGATGACCGTATCAAAATCTAACCCGCCAAATAATTCATCTGCAAAAACATAGTCTGTTCCAGCAGCAATAGCTGTCAACAATTGAATTTTTTTCTTCATTCCGAACGAGAAGGTTTCTAGTAATTGGTAGCGACTTTCTTCTAAATCAAGCACATCGAACAAAAAATCAACCTGATCCATGCTGGCTTTAGGGTAATAGGCAAGCATCATTTGAAGATACTCATTCGCTGTCAAATATTCTGGTAAATAGAAATCAGAGGGAATATAGAAAATTGATTTTTTATATTCCCTTGTACCAACGTCATGTCCCTCATAGATTAAGGTTCCAGAATCTGGCTTGAGTAAATTCGTTACCATATTCATAAAGGTTGTTTTTCCACAACCATTTGTACCAACAATAATATAAACGCCGTTGGAGGGGAAGATGGTATTTAAATCATCAATAACCTGTTTTTGTCCAAAGCGCTTCGATAGATTTCTTATTTCCAACATTTGATATCCTCACAATAAACTCAAGGGACTATGCGTCCCTGAGCTTTTTAATTAATCTAGTTACAAGCCACTCCCATTTGACCTGATCGTGGCCAATTAAATTTTACATTAAATGCAAAACTTCGACCACGACTTGTACAATACCAAGCATACCACCCAATTGCCGCCAAAACAACAAGGCCAACAACTATCCAAACCCAACGGTTTTCAATGGTTTTTTGATATTTCTCTTCGAGAGAAAACAAGTAACTATAAAAAGATTTAGATAATGCTGTCATCAGACATCTCCTTATCAATAACTTTTTTGAGGCTCATTGCTCTCACTTATTTATTCGAAAAACTCCTTTAAAAATCTTGTCAAATTTAACTTTTTTTAATTAATCATCTCAATGCCCAAGGCGTTCTGCTTTATAACTCACTTGATAAAAAACAAAAAGATTGAAGATAAGAAAATCTACAATCTTTTTATTTACTAATCCAACAACTTCTGCAATTCCTGAGCCAAGAGTTCTTGAGCCACTTGTGGGTTGGCTTGACCTTTGGTAGCTTTCATGAGGAAGCCTGTAAAGGCCTTGTCGGCGTTGCGCTTGCCTGACTTGAAGTCTGCGACGGCTTTTTCCTGCTGGGCAAAGACCTCGTGAATAATCGGAATCAAGACGGCTGGGTCAGAAATCTGCACCAAACCTGCTTGCTCAACGTAGGTTTTAGCTGAGCCGCCGTTTTTAGCCAGATGGACGAAGACTTTTTTGGCGATTTTTGAGGAAATGGTGCCATCGTCGATTAAGGTCAACATCTCAACCAAATTGTCTGGGGTCAAGGCAATCTTATCCAGAGTGGTTTGCTCAGTGTTGAGGTATTGAGCAACATCGCTCTGAAGCCAGTTGGAGACCAACTTAGCATTACCACCAATAGCGACAGCCTGTTCAAAGAAATCAGAGGTTACCTTAGTCGCTGTCAACTGACCAGCATCGTAGGCGGTCAGCCCCAGCTCTGCTATGTAGCGAGCCCTGCGAGCGTTTGGAAACTCAGGGAGTTCCTTGCGCATAGCCTCAATCCAAGCGTCGTTAATCTCGTAAATCGGCAGGTCAGGCTCAGGGAAGTAGCGGTAGTCGGCGGAGCCTTCTTTGACCCGCATGAGGATAGTTTCACCACTGGCCTCATCATAACGGCGGGTTTCCTGACGAATCTCACCACCTGAACGGAGGACTTTGGCCTGGCGTTCAATTTCAAACTGCAAACCCTTACGGACAAAGTTGAAGGAGTTGAGGTTTTTGAGCTCGGTCTTGGTGCCGAATTTTTCCTGACCATAAGGGCGCAGGGAAATGTTGGCATCCACCCGCATGGAGCCTTCTTCCATCTTGACATCAGAAATGCCCGTGTACTGGATAATCTCCTTGAGGGCAGTCAGGTAAGCATAGGCCTCCTCAGGGCTACGCATATCCGCCTCAGACACAATCTCAATCAAAGGCACACCCTGACGGTTGAGGTCAACATAGGAATAGCCGTCTATCCCGTGGGTATTTTTCCCAGCATCTTCTTCCAGATGGGCACGCTCGATACGGATTTTCTTGGTTGAGCCGTCCTCCAGTTCAATCTCAATCCAGCCGTTATAGCCAATCGGCTCATCAAACTGAGAAATTTGGTAGGCCTTGGGGTTATCAGGGTAGAAATAATTCTTACGGTCAAAGTGCATAATCTGATGAATCTGCATGTTGAGCGCTAGAGCTGCCTTAATCCCTGCATCAATGACCCCCTTGTTCATGACAGGAAGCACCCCAGGGAAGGACCAGTCAATCACGTTGGTGTTGGCATTTGGCTCTTGCCCAAAATGCGCAGACGAGGGCGAGAAAATCTTGGAATTGGTGTTCAATTCGACATGAACTTCCAATCCAATAATGGTTTCAAAATTCATTAGGCATCACCTCCAAAAATCACCGGCTGTTTGGTGTGGTGGTCAGTTGTTGCTTCAAAGGCTGCAGCCGCTTGGTAAATCAGGGCTTCGCTGTATTTAGGTCCAATCAGTTGTAGACCGACAGGCAAACCGTCCACAAAACCTGATGGGATGGAAATGGCTGGCAGACCTGCCAGGTTAACTGGAATAGTTAACAAATCAGCCAGGTACATGGCCACAGGGTCGTGATTTTGTGTACCCAAACCATAAGCCAGATCAGGGGCAGTCGGTCCCAAAATCAAGTCATAGTCTGCAAAGACCTGCTCAAAATCACGGATAATCAAGGTTCGCACCTGTCCAGCCTTTTTGAAGTAGGCATCATAGTAACCTGCTGACAGGCTAAAGGTGCCCAGCATAATCCGACGCTTCACTTCCTCGCCGAAACCTTCGCTCCGCGATTTAACATAAAGCTCCTCAAGGTTGGTCACCTCAGGCGTGCGATAACCGTAGCGAATGCCATCAAACCGTTGAAGGTTGCTGGAAGCCTCAGAGGAGGCGATGATGTAGTAGACCGCTACACCATACTTGCTATGAGGTAGGCTGACTTCTTCCACGATAGCCCCCAGACTTTCAAAGTGTTTGGCTGCGGTTAGAATATTTTCTTTAATGGCTGGTGAAATGCCTTCTCCCAGATACTCCTTAGGCAGAGCAATTTTCATCCCCTTAATGTCTCGTCCGATAATGGCTGTAAAATCGCTGAGTCCCTTAGCTGTTGATGTGGCATCACGCTTGTCATGACTAGCAATCACGTTGAGCAACTGAGCATTTTCCTTGACCGTTGGTGCAAATGGCCCAATTTGATCCAGCGAAGACCCAAAGGCAATCAGACCATAACGAGAAACACGACCGTAGGAAGGCTTCATACCGACCACTCCATTAAAGGCCGCTGGCTGGCGAATAGAACCTCCCGTATCAGAACCCAGCGATAAGCGCACCTGACCAGAAGCCACAGCTGTCGCGGAACCACCAGATGACCCTCCAGCTACCTTGGTCTGGTCCCAAGCGTTTTTGGCAGGCTTGAAGGCAGAGTTCTCGTTAGACCCTCCCATAGCAAACTCATCCATATTGGTCTTCCCGATGACAATCATATCCTTAGCATAGAGGTTCTCAACGGCTGTGGCATCAAAAATCGGCTCATAATTCTCCAGCATTTTGGAGGCCGCTGTCGTGAGTATTCCCTTGGTAGAAATATTGTCCTTGACCGCTACAGGGATGGCAGCCATGACGTTAGTGGCATCAATGCCTTGCTCGTCCAGACGGCGAGCGGCCGCTAGCGCCTCTTCCTCATTGAGACTGAGAAAGGCACCTGTTGCCTCTTCCCGACTCTTGATGTCTTCAAAGGTTGCTTGGGTCAACTCAAGGGCAGAAATTTCTTTCTTGACCAAGAGATCATGCAAGTCATCTATTGTCTTGTGATTAAAGGTCATTAAGCGTCACCTCCACCGTCCAGCATAGCTGGAACCTTGATTAAATTGTTCTCGTGGCTCGGTACATTTTTGAAGAGCTCTTCACGATTCCAGCCCTTCTCTGCCACATCGTCACGCATGACATTTCTAGTCTCGGCCATAGTGGTGGTCGCTGGCACACCAGTGGTATCAACTTCTTTTAGTAACTCTACCATATCAACAATTTTAGACAGAGTCATTGCAAAGTTTTTTGTTTCTTCATCAGTAAAAGCTAGTTTAGATAACTTTGCCACATGACGGACATCAGTCTCTAAAATCTTCATTCCTTTCCTCCATTTCAAAGTTTCTCTATAATTATAGCATATTTTCGATGAACACAACAGATAGACAAAATTTTGATTCATACACATATTCAAATAGTGAAAAATTAAACAGCTAGTAATATGAAAAAAGCGGCTCTATAATTTCTGTAGTGGGTAAATCCACCATGGAGATTATAGAGCCTTTTGAGTGTAGAAAAAAAGTTCCATATGACCTACAATGAAAAGTGCTTAAACAACTCATTAGAAAGAC
>NZ_JBGTZB010000030.1:0-515 GCF_041807825.1 Streptococcus sp. E24BD
GAACGATTTTCGCATTTGGAAATAGTTTCTTAGCGATGTCGTAATAAGGGCTAAACATGTCCATGGTGATGACCTTAACACGGTTCCTGACGTCTCTCGGATAGCGCAGAAAGTGGTTGCGAATGGTGGCTTTGGTTCGACCATCTAGAATTGTTATGATTTTGAGTGAATCAAAGTCCTGTGCGATGAAGCTCATTTTGCCTTTCTTGCTTCAACTAGTCGCTTTTGTATTTTCAGGCTCCTACCTCAAACAGTCCACTGGACTGTTTGAGTCCCAATTCATGTTAGTTGGTAGCCAGTTCAAGTCTGTCTTGAACTGAAATTCCTTTAGTTTTCGGATGACCGTTGAGGTTGATACGGCTAGGCTTTCAGCGATGGTCGTCATGGCGACTTTCTCCATCAATTTTTGAGCGATTTTCTGATTAAGAATGACAGGAATTTGGTGGTTGACTTGACCAATGACGTTTCAGCGACAGCCATTTTCCCGCAATTTGAGCAACGAAAGCGGCGCTTTC
>NZ_JBGTZB010000030.1:545-24289 GCF_041807825.1 Streptococcus sp. E24BD
TCTTTGTGACTCCCAGCCTCCACAATCTCCAAAATAGTGATATTAGGGTCTTTAATTCCGAGTAGGTTTGTGATAGAATTGAACTGTTCCATATGTGTCTTTCTAATGAGTTGTTTAAGCACTTTTCATTGTAGGTCATATGGAACTTTTTTTCTACACTCAAAAGGCTCTATAATCTCCATGGTGGATTTACCCACTACAGAAATTATAGAGCCAATAAACCCCACCAATTGGTGGGGTTTTTTAATTGACAAAAGTATAGGCCGCACAAGCCTGCTCACTCACTTCTTTGAAGCCAAGACTAGTGTAGAAAGCACGCGTTTTCTCCGTTTGGTCAGTCAAAAGATGGCACTGATAAACACCCGAAAACCGTTCCAGGGTTCTGGTCATCAAGGTTCGCCCAATGCCCTGTCCTTGGTAATCTGGCAGAACCAAAATATCCTGAATAAAGACAATCGTTGCCCCGTCACCAACCGCCCGCAATAGCCCAACTAGCTGTTTGCCATCATAGGCAGCAAGGAGATAGAGACTTTGTTGTAACCCTTTTGCTAAGGTGTCAGGATTTTTGATAGTTGATCCAGCCAACAGCAGTATAGAGAGGGAGAACTTCCTCTACGGTCAATTGGTCAAGCTCTTTATAGTCCATCATCAGTCCTCAACTAAAGATTAGCCCTGTCAGCTCAGTCGCGGTGACCTGACCAAAATAGGTTGGCAAGTCCAGCTTGTCCAAGACTGCCTCAACTTCTTCTGCAATCATCCGAGTTCCCAGAAGAGCTGCTTCCACTTCAGCAATATCTCCCTTGCCAAAAAAATCACCGTAAATCTTGCAGCTGGCAATCCGACTTTTCTCTATTTCCAAATGAATTTCAATGGTTCCACAGGCAAAGCGACCGTCACGTTGGTAGCTGTATTGAGGGGAATTGCCAAAGGTCCACTCCCAGTTCTGGTATTTTTCAGCGACCAAGCGGTCAATGGCTGCCCAGTCCTCGTCCGTCAACACATAGCGTTTGGCTTGGCTGACCTCGTCAATCCCCATCAGGCGACAAATCATCAAGTCCTTAAACTCATCAGCAGTGACCCTCTGGTATTCCTCCGCCAAATACTCCCGAATCGTCCCTACACGACTGCGTACAGAAGCAATGCCTTTCGACGCCATCTTCTTGCGGTTGGGGTTTAGCACCTGCGCCATAGCCTCATGGTCTGCGTCTAAAAGGAGAGAGTAGCCGCCATAGATGCGGTTATTGGTGATGGTCATGGCAGAGCCCGACACCTTTTTCCCCTCGATGACCAGATCATTTCTACCGCGCTGCTCCACTAAGAACACACCCAGGCTCTTAAGTGCTGTGATGGCAGGCTCATAAGCTCGCTTAAAGTCACCAAATAAACTCATATCACTGGTCAGGTAGCAAAAATTCACTGCACCACGGTCAATATAGATGGCACCACCCCCCGTATCTCGCCGCACGATAGGCAACTGATGTTTGTCAATATAGTCCTGATTGACCTCTGCCGCAGCATTCTGGTACTTGCCAATCTGAACGTGAGGGTCACAGAAATAAGGAAAAAGAATATCTTCATCTAGGAAGATATGCTGCTGGACATAGACCTGCATGGCCATGGCATAGGCGCCATGGGTCACGTACTGGCCGTCACGAATCATTTCAATAAGGTACATGCAAACCTCCTGTTATCGGTGTTTTTTAATTTGTTTAGCTTCTTCTCATACCCCTAACTCCTGAGCCGTCGCTGCCAAGAGCTCTGCAATGTCCTCCGTCAGAGTCAGAGTTTGAGGTCTAAG
Source organism: Streptococcus sp. E24BD (assembly GCF_041807825.1). Lineage (NCBI taxonomy): Bacteria > Bacillati > Bacillota > Bacilli > Lactobacillales > Streptococcaceae > Streptococcus > Streptococcus sp. E24BD. Next base: position 2,344 of record NZ_JBGTZB010000030.1, read on the forward strand.
ATCTACCGGAATACGGTAACTTTTCTGATTTAGTGAGACAAAGAGGGCATCTGGATTAGCCATTGTCCGCTCTTGAAAGGGCTGTTTGATAAATTGTGGAGTTGTATAGCCAACTCCAATTTCCAGATAAATTACCTTGCCTGTCTCATGCTCTTTCAAGAAGTTCTTGTAGCGTTCTTCTTGGGCATCAAAGTCAGCATCCTCCACCATTCCCTTGTCAGCATTGCGCTTGTTGATTTCCATCGGTGCATCGCAGACAGGGCAGTAGGGAATCAGCTCACGTGGAATCTTCATCTGGCTCTGCTGCTCTGCCATTTGCCGAATCCTTTCGTCATCACGATAGGTTTGGGCATGGCAATGGCGACTACACTGCCAAAGGGCATACTCGCCTTGGATATGAAAAACGGTATCAGGGTCATAGTCAGCTGCTGCAAAGGCATTGTCGGCATTGGTTGTGATAATGTGGTGGGGTTTGAGAGCTAGGATATCTTTGAGGTTAAGGTAGGATTGCCCGACTGGCTGCTCCAAATAGTTCAACACCACAAAACGGCTCTGAAAGGCCCAGTACTCCTCCAAGCTCTCAAAGTGAAAGAGGCTGGCTTGGAGCATGTCCAAGAGACCATACTTAGTGATGAAATCAGGAAAGGCGTCCTCAAAACGCTTGCCAATATAGGTAAAGCCATCAGCTGCTGACATGCCCGCACCGATACCAACGACAACGGCATCAGCTTCTGCAATTAAGCCAGCAAGTTGCTGAGCCTGAGTGAGATTGGTTTGGGACAAGGTCGTCCAGGTCATAGGGTCTCCTTTATAATTTTTTAAGGCATACTAAAAGTATCATGGGCAAGCACATCTCACGATAGGACATCAGGTTATCCTCGCAGCTACTGGCATCTCTACTCGCCTGTTAGCAACTCTTGGTAAATCTGCTTATCCTCCTCTGTATAGAGGGCAAAAACGATGGTCAGCTGACTACCTGTCTCTGCCAGCCAGATCTGCACTGTCTCAAGAGCAATCTGCGCCGCCTCTCGTCTCGGAAAGCCAAATTGACCTGTCGAGATACAGGGAAAGGCAATAGTTTCCAGTCCTTCCTGCTTGGCTAGAGCTAAGCAAGCCAGATAGGACTGCCTGAGCAGACTAGCCCTGATGGGTGATACTGCCTGTCCAGCTGGAATAAATGGCCCTACTGTATGAATCACACGGTCTGCTGGCAGATGAAAGGCTAGAGTCAGTTTAGCCTGCCCCACGGCTTCCTTTCTGCCCTGCTCTGCCATTAACCGCGCACAGGTCAGGCGCAATCGCACCCCTGCAAAGGTATGAATGGCGTTGTCCAGACAGAGGTGATTGGCATGAAAACACCCCAGAAGCTCGCTATTCGCAGGATTAACAATAGCTGATACCGCCAATTGCGTCACATCACCCTCATAGAGGTAAATCTGGTCAGCCACTTGCTGGCAGTCTGCCAAAGTCTTAACCGAACGGCTGTTCCACCAGCTCAAAAAACGGTCTTCCAAAGCCAGATAAGTCGCTGACACAGGCTGGGCAGGACGGGTGTTGACCAAGCCCCGCCAGACGGATAGGAGACCAGCATCAGCTGGACTGGACGAAGGAGCTGAGGATCTTTCTGTCACCAAGAGCTCAATCATCTCCTGCAAGAGCGCTAATTGGTCCGTCAGATTAAGCATCTTCCAAGCCATCAAAGGCCGCTGGGTCAACATCTGTTAGTTTAATCAACCAATAGTCCTCGGGCTTGGCTGAATTAAGCAAGGTTGGTTGGTCAACCGCTGCCAGATTGCGGGCAACTACACGACCAGCCAAGGGCGATAGAACACCCATAACTGTCTTCGAAGCCTCTAGGTTAAGGATAACCTCGTCTTTAGCAACAGTTTCCCCTTCTGTAAACTCCACATAACCTACTGTTCCTAAATCGTCCTGCAATTCAGGCGTCATGCTGATGGTGTAAATGTCATCAGTCTTGTCTACCCAGAGGTAGTTGGCAAATTTTCTCATTGGTTTGTCTCCTTTTTAAATCAATTCTTTTAATAATTCTAGGGTTCGGCTTCGATTAGCAAAGCCTGATACCACAGGTACTAAAACGACCTCATCCACCTGCCCTGCTTGAGCAAGGTTCTGCACTCGTGCCACCACCATATCAGGCGTTCCAACAATGAGTCGCTCTCGCTGCTTGGCTATTTTTTCCTTGTCTTCTGGGGCAATAGCATAGCGGTCAGCTGTTTCTGGGCTAGGAAAGAAGCGAAACTCACTAAAATTTTCCTTCCCTAACAACCAGACACTAGTGGCATGAGCTAGTCGCTCTGCCATTGCTTCCGTATCAGCCACCACCACAAAGAGGGCCAAAGCGGTATAAGGCTGAGTCATAAAAACTGACGGGCTAAAGCTTTCTCGGTATCGGGCAAAAGCCTCTTTAATCAGTCCATAAGGCTCCTGAAAGAGGTAGGGAAAGAGCCCCAGCACATAGCCCAGCCCTTGACGACCCGCCACCTCTGCTGATCCCCCGCCCATCCCTAAGGTAAAAGCTTGGGGCAAACGACTCAAGCGAGGATTAGCAAAGGGAGCTTGTGCAGTGGTCAGATATCCTGCCACATCAGCCAGCACCTGCTCAAACTCCTCAGAGCGATAACGGCTCTGAAGCGCCTCAGACACTAGACTAGTGCTAAGTGAGTTCCCCCAACCGATAGCTAGACGATGAGGTGCCAAGGTGGTCAATGTCGCCACCGTCTCCGCCAGCTTAAAAGCATTATAATGCAAGGCCATAATGCCACCGGTCGAAAGCCTTATAGTCTGAGTCTTGGCTGCCAAATGAGCCAAAAGTAACTCTGGACTTGAGATGGCAAAGCCTGGCACATTGTGGTGCTCGGCTACCCAAAACCGATGATACCCCAACTTCTCCGCTTGTTGGGCTAGCAAAACGGTCTCTTGCAGGGCTTGTTCTGGTGTTCTTCCCTCATCAATAATGCCATAATCAATCACACTAATCTTCATGGTCATTTCTCCTTGTAGTTGCTTTCAAGCGTCCTAAACAAATCTCGTGAGGCTGCAGGAATGGCTGCACCATAGTCCATCAAGGGCACAATGTCCTTGAAAGCTGCTGGTGGAATGGCAAGTTCCGCTAAATCCTCTGGTTTAATCAACATCTGAATCGCATCTTTTTGCCCTGTTTCTATCTTTAGAGCGAACTCTGGGTCAACCAAGAAAGGTGTTGATAAGCCAACCAAATCTGCATGAGCTAAGGCTTCCTCGGCCTTTTCAGCCGTATTGATTCCGCCAGTCGCCATGATTGGCAAGCGATTGCCAAATCGCTCATGAATCACCTCTGTGACCAAGCGCCCTTGATTTTGACCAGGACTGCGGACTCGATTTTTATAAACCTCACGCCCCCACGACGCGATAGCCAAATAGTCCAGCTCTGCTATGTCCAAAAGCCAGTCCAACAACTGGCAAAATTCCTCAATGCTGTAGCCAATACTAGCACCACGGGTCTCCTCAGGTGTTGCTCGAAATCCCAGAATAAAACCATCAGGAGCTTCTGCGTCAACCACTGCCTGCACCCGTCTGAAAATCTCCAAAGTCAAGCGGGCTCTCGTCTCCAAGGTCTGGCAACCGTAAGCGTCCCTACGTTGGTTGCTAAAAGTCGAGAAGAAGGTCTGAATCAGCAAGCGCTGGGCAGAAGAAATCTCCACCCCAGCAAACCCTGCACGAATCGTACGACGGGTCGCTGCCACATAGCTCTCAATAATTGCCTCAATTTGATCTTCGGTTAACTCACGCACCTCATGAGGAAAGGGCGTTTTAAGCTTCATAGGGCTTGGACCATAAACAAAGCCAAAGCGAGTCAAGGCATGGCTGGCAAAGCGACCGGCATAGGTCAGCTGTAAAACGGCCTTGCTCCCGTCCGCCTGCATAGCTTGCGCCAGCTGGGACAGCCCCTCGACCATCTCGTCCTCAGCTGCATTAAAACCGTACTCAAACAACTGTCCGTAAGGATCGACATAGGCCGCTCCCGTGATTTGCAAGGGCGCCGAATGGGCTCTCCTGCTGGCATAGGCCAAGTCTTCTGGACTCACTGCCCCGCTCTTCAATGAAGAGTTGGTCACCATAGGCGACAGAACGAAGCGGTTGGCTAACTGAACCCCATTGGGCAATACCAGAGGGGTAAAAAGCGTGCGGTCTGTGCTCATGACTGACCTCCTGTGACAGCCTGTTTTTCCCTGTCTAAGGTCTCAAAATAATCAAAATCGCTGTAATTAGCCGGTGTCGGTTGGTAAAGAGACACCGACTGCCCTAGCTGTCGCAAAACCCTCATCAGACGATCTGTCATATCTGCCACGGTAAAGGCTACTCCACAGAGGTCAGACAGGTTAGCCATGGCAGCAGGATTAACCTCAGGGTAGCTGATAACAGTCTCCTCCCCAGCAAGACCAGCTTGGTAAAAATCTGCCACCAACTGCCCCCGCTTGGCTTGGTCACCACAGACGCTCAGGTAAATGGACACCACAATCCCATCTTTAATCCGTCGCTGGGCTAGCCCTGCAAATTTCTTGCCGTTGATACTGAGGTCAAAATTCCCAGGACAGTAAGAATCAGTCACCTCATAAGCCTCAATCGTTACCTGCTGGTCAGCCAGCATGGCCTCTATCAGCTCCTTCATCAGCTGATAAGCAGACGTGATTTCCAACTTCTCATCAGCCGACTGGGGAAGAAAGAGGGAAAAATTCAACACCCCCTCATCCGCGACAACAGCCAGTCCTCCCAAATTCCGAATCACAGGCTGATAACCCGCCAAGCGGATGTTTTCAAGACCAGCAGTTAAGTACGGTACTTGCCGATCCAGCATCCCCAGAATAACTGTTTTCTCCAAGGGCCAGAGATGGACAATCACTTGGTCAGGATGGCGATTGATTTCCCTTAACAGGACCTCCGTCCAGACAAACGGGCTAGCCTGCTCATCAAACACTTCTATCGGATAAAGGCCCAAGCGGCTGAGTTGATTTGTCATTCTTATCTTGCCTCCTTAGATATTATAGCATATTTTCTAACGCATCACGGAAGAAAAAACATTAAAATCGGTCGGCTGCACCGTGATTATCTCCTAACAAACCATCAAAAAATCCTGATGAACCAAACGGTCAACAGGATTGATAGGCTGACAGGATAAGGATGCAATCCTCTGCTCTCAATAAGAGTCACCTTAAGCCTTATTCACCACCAAGGTAGTACTCTTTAACAAGGTTCAACTTGTCGTCCAATTCAAAGACCAGTGGTGGGAAGTTTGGAATTTCCACATCCATAATCTCGTCATCGGACAGTTGCTTGATGTGTTTTACGAGGGCACGGATAGAGTTACCATGAGCACCCACGAAGACGTTCTTGCCATCTTTAAGAGCTGGCGCAATCTTGTCTTCCCAGAAAGGAAGAGCACGCTCAAGAGTGACTTTCAAGTTTTCAGCATCTGGAATAACAGAACCATCAAGGTGAGCGTAACGACGGTCTGTGTGTGCTGAGTGCTCATCGTCTTTTGCCATATCTGGTGGCAAAACATCGTATGAACGGCGCCAGATGTGGACTTGCTCATCACCAAATTGCTCAGCCGCTTCTGCCTTGTTTTTACCAGTGAGGCCACCGTAGTGACGCTCGTTGAGACGCCAAGATTTTTCAACTGGCACCCAGAGCTGGTCAGCAGCTTCAAGCGCCAAGTTTGTGGTCTTAATCGCACGTTTCAAAACTGACGTAAAAGCTAAGTCAAACTCGATACCAGCTGCTTTAATCAGTTTACCAGCATCAATCGCTTGTTGTGTTCCTTTTTCAGACAAATCTACATCAGCCCAGCCTGTGAAAAGGTTAGCCTTGTTCCATTCAGACTCACCGTGGCGAGCAAAAACCAATTTTACCATTGTGTTTCTCCTTTTTTCTAATGGGTCTAAGCCCAATTACTCTTATTATTTTACAGGATTTTTGTGAAAAATGCTACTAAAATTTGCATTTTTTTGGAAAATAGCCGAGCAAGCTGTCCGCTCTGCCATGTTCCTAGAAAAATTCTCAAAAAACCAATGCTCCCAACTAAAGGCAAACCAGCAAAAAACGACCAGTTGCCCAGTCGTCGCATTTTTGCTTAATACAGCAAGTCGTAGATTTCCATCGCAATGAGGTCGATGCTGTCGAAGGTATAGGTTTCGCGAGCCGCCACATCACGCAAGGTGAAGGTTGGTCCATTTTCAGGGTCGTTGCTGAAAGCCACTTCTGCCACCACAACACCGTCGCGTTCAAAATTACGTTTTAAGTTACCACCATCAGTCGCCATCAGCTCCAAGCGATTAATGATTCTTACCAAATGTGATTCCATCAGAGTATTCTCCTCATTCTTATAGTTACTTTCCTATTTTACCATAGAATGCCTAGAATAAAAAGTAAAATCGCTAAAATGAACCATTTTTACTCATGGACGAGCCTTTTGGGCACAATAAGGAGCTCCAAAAGGACTAATACATGGTTTGACCTTACAACTTCCGAACAGACTATCGTGGAAAAACCAGCGACTAGGATAACAAGCTGTCGTTATCGAAACGCTCTTTAAATTTTCCCTAGTTGGTAGTTGACCCATCTGATGAGCGCCCTTTAACCGCAAAATAATGCCCACTTGGGCTGGCAAAATTAAAGGTCAGAAAGGGTTCCGTTTGGACAGGGCTTGCTGTGTCGGTCTGCTCTGCTATTTTTGCCTGTAAGGCATAAATGTCGTCGCTCTCAAAAAGAATGCTAAGCACATGGTCCGCTACCTCAGGCGAGACCTGTTGGATAAAGGCCTTGTCGTATACCTTAATGGTTGTGCTACTTTTGGCATGTGAGCGCATCTCAAAGCTCTGGTAGCCCATCTGCTCACTTGTCGCTAAAATCTCAAAACCAACCGCCTCCCAAAAAGCTTGTTCGGCAGTCACATCAGCAACATAGAGCATCAGCGAGAACTGTTCTGTAAACATGCCCCCTCCTTAAAATTGGACAGTTTGTGACTCAAAGCCTGCAATATCAGTGTTGATCTGCCAGGTCATCCCAAACTGATCAATCACAATGCCATAGGCCGGGCTCCAAGGCGTCTCTTGAAGTTCCAGCTGAATTTCCTTGGCGTCTTGGCTAAGTTTTTTGTAAAGCGCAGTCGCTGTTTCGGCACGATCTAGCTGAATGCAGGCGGTCATATTAGTCCCTTGGATATAAGGGTGGTCGAGATTGTTATCTGAAATCTGCAAACGGATGCCATTGATATTAAGGTTGGCATTGAGGACTAAATGACTTTTTTCTTCTGGTGTATCGGGAATGGCTTGACCAAAGGTCGTCACTGCTACCACCTCAGCATCAAAAACATCTTTGTAAAAGTCAACAGCTTCCAAGCCATTTCCGTCAGTCACCAGGTAAAGTTCAATAGATTTAATCAAAAGTAATGTTCTCCTTAAATCGTTTAGAGCTCATTATAACACATTTAAAGCTAAACTTTCTCGCAAAAGATTTGAAATGATGATACCGATATCCCATCAGTAGTTGATGAACTTTAGAAATAAAAGAAAAATCGCTAACATCAGCGATTTTTTCTTTATGGCCACATCAAGGCATTAACAATAACTTCAAAAACATATTCAGCTAGCTTAGGTTTGACCTGATAAAGGCTAAACAAGGCATAGACTACCGAGAACAAAGACGCAGTAATCAGCATCGGTCCAGCGATAACTGACTGGGGAAAAACCAGTATAGCTAAGAGCAAGCTAACGAAACCGATTATCAGAGAGCAAAGAACTTTTTTCATTGGACAACCCTCCTTAACCTTATTTTACCAAAAATGACGTTTAGCAAAGAAAAATTGTTACCAACTATAAACGCCCTAGAATGGCCTCCCAAGCCTCATCGTAGCCCTGTCTGGTCTCGGATGAGAAGATGATAAAGGTATCTGTCGGCTCAAATGCTAATTTTTTCTTGATGGCTGCTTCGTGCTTGTTCCACTTGCCGCGCGGAATTTTGTCTGCCTTGGTCGCCACGACAATAACAGGAATTTCATAGTACTTGAGAAACTGGTACATCTGGACATCATCCGCCGACGGGTCATGCCGCAGGTCAACCAGACTGACCACTGCATAGAGGTTTTCCCGACTGGTCAGGTACTCCTCAATCATCCTTCCCCATCTGGCTCGCTCAGTCTTTGAGACCTTGGCGTAGCCATAGCCTGGCACATCAACAAAGCGGATTTTATCATCAATGTTATAAAAGTTAAGCAGTTGGGTCTTACCGGGTTTACTGGAAGTACGAGCCAGATTTTTACGCCCCAGCAGGGTGTTGATAAAACTGGACTTGCCCACATTTGACCGCCCAGCCAGGGCAATCTCTGGCAGGTCGTCAGGTGGGTAGTGGCTCTTATTGGCCGCTGACAGAAGCAGGCTGGCCTTGTGCGTGTTTAAGGTTTCTTGTGACATGGCAGAGCTCCTAAGCGGTTTCTAGGATGGGTCTGTCTGTTCCTTCCACCGCGTCTTTGGTGATGCGAACCAGACTGACCTCTTCCTGACTTGGGACTTCAAACATAACGTCCAGCATGGTCTCTTCGATGATCGAGCGTAAGCCACGAGCCCCTGTTTTCCGCTCGATGGCCTTGTTGGCAATGGCTTGCAAGGCATCCTCGTCAAACTCCAAATCCACTCCATCGTAGGACAAGAGAGCCTGATATTGTTTAACCAGAGCATTTCTCGGTTCTGTCAGAATCCGTACCAAGTCATCCACCGTCAGCTGTTCAAGGGCTGCAGTCACAGGCAAACGACCGATAAACTCTGGAATCAGTCCAAATTTCTGAATGTCATCTGCGATGATTTCCTGCATGTAGGAAGCATCTTCATCAATCTTGCGGCTGTTCTGACCAAAACCAATGACTTTCTCACCTAAACGTTGCTTGACGATGTCTTCGATGCCATCAAAAGCACCGCCAACGATGAAGAGAATGTTCTTGGTGTTAATCTGAATCATCTCTTGGTTAGGGTGTTTACGACCGCCCTGCGGTGGCACGCTGGCAACCGTCCCCTCAATGATTTTCAAAAGCGCTTGCTGGACACCCTCGCCAGAGACATCACGAGTGATGGAGACGTTCTCTGATTTTTTAGCGATTTTATCAATCTCATCGACGTAGATGATCCCACGCTCGGCACGCTCGACGTTGTAGTCAGCAGCTTGGATGAGCTTGAGCAGGATATTCTCCACATCCTCACCCACATAGCCTGCCTCAGTCAATGCCGTCGCATCTGCAATGGCAAATGGCACGTTGAGGCTCTTGGCTAAGGTCTGCGCCAAGAAGGTCTTGCCTGACCCTGTTGGGCCAATCATGAGAATGTTTGATTTTTGCAAGTCCACATCGTCATCGTCACGACTTTCCGTAAAGCTAATGCGCTTATAGTGGTTATAAACCGCCACAGCCAGTGCCCGCTTGGCGCGATCCTGTCCGATAACATAAGTATTGAGAATGTCAAGCAATTCCTTTGGCTTAGGGACATCGGTCAACTCTGCTAAAATCTCCTCGGACAATTCCTCTCGAATAATTTCTTGCGAGAGCGCCACACATTCGTTACAGATAAAGACGCCTTTTCCGGCGATGATTTTTCGGACTTCTTCCTGATTTTTACCACAGAAAGAACAGTGGACTAAAATATCACTTTTACGATTTGCCATAATATCCTCGAGTTTTTATTTGAATAAGGTGCCGTAAAAGGCATGAATAGTCACCACAATATTAGTGAAGGCGTTAAGTAGGAAAAAAATACCCAAGCCATAGCGTTTTTTCTGTAGGGCTGGAATGGCTGCTAAAATGCAAATCCCACAGAGAAAGGCAGTAAAGACGCCAAAAATGCTACGTTGCATGCGCTAATCCTCCTTAATCCGTTCATAAGTGGTGACGGTAAAGGCATGACTGTTCTGTTCATCAGCTACAAAAGTCTGCTCTGCTATTGGCCGATAGGCCGACCAATCAAACGGTGGAAAATGAGTATCGCCCGCAAACTCTCCAGCAACCCGCGTCACCACCAGTTGGTCGTAATAAGGCGCAAAAGCCTGATAGATGCTAGCGCCACCGACGATATAGAGGTTCTTGTCCTGTTGGTTGAACCAGTCAAGAACGGCCTCAGGGCTTGATAAGACGGTCATGCCAGTAGTGTCGATCTGATCAGGTTGACGGCTGAGAATCAGGGTCTCACGACCAGGTAGAAGACGCCGGTTCATGCCGTCAAAGGTCACACGCCCCATCACCAGCGCTTGGTGCATGGTCGTTTCCTTAAAATGCTGCAACTCTCTAGGCAAATGCCATGGCAAACGGTTGTCACGTCCGATAAGACCTGCTTCATCCTGTGCCCAAATGGCGATGATTTTCTTAGTCATACCTCTCCTTTCCACAGTCTCAGTTCTACTATTTTATCAAATTTAGCAAAAAAATGCTCGAAAAAAACTTTTCGAGCACCCTCGCCTCTATCACAAAGACTGATGTTCAGTCGGCCTCATCCCAGATGAGACACTGACCGACCGGCTTAATCAGCTAGTTATCATGGTCAGCGTTGCTGTTTTGCTGTAAGATCTGACAACTGCATATCTAGCTGTCGCCAAAGCCAAGGCAAAACAGCCATCTTTGCTTGAGCAATGAAACCGTCACAAGTCCTAAATGACAATAGCTGTGCCATTTTCATGGAAACCGTCTAGATAGTTCTAGAGATTATAACTTGTTTTTATCTGGCTTAAATCGCTAAATCAAATTTTAACTGAGGCAGGACAGGGTCGTAGTCTACCAATTCAAAGTCCTCTGGCTTGATGGCAAAGAAGTCTGTGCCGTCAGGGACATTGAGCACCAGCTGTGGCTGACAAGCTGTCGGCTCACGGCGGAGCAGTTCCTCAGCCTGTTCAAACTGGTTGTCGTAAATGTGGAGATTGTTGATAAAATAGAAAAATTTACCGACTTTCCAGCCAAAACGCTTGGCAATCATCATCTGAAGAGCCACATACTGCATAGCATTGATGTGGTGAGCCACCAGCATGTCGTTAGAGCGCTGGGTCAGGGTCGCATCGAGGTAAATGTCATCACCCACCTGCCGCACATCAAACATGGTCTGAAAAGCACAGGGCAAGAGCCCCTCGCTGCGCTCGAAGGCCTCATAATCCCAGAGAGAAATAACATTACGACGATTCCAAGGGTTGTCAGCTAACTGCTTGAGCAATTTTCTGATGATGTCATGTTTTTTCACGATAGCCCCATAGCGCTCGCCGATAGTGCCTGTTTCCCCAATCTCCCAGTCGTTCCAGTAGGTCACTCCGTACTTGTTTCTCAGAACATCGAGGTCGCTGGTCTGGTCTTGGTAAATCCAGAAAATCTCCTTGATCGCCGACTTAATAGCAATAGGGCGCAGGGTCGTGATGGGAAACTCACCCTTACTCAAATCGTACTCGGCAAAGGAACCTGTGATGTACTTGGAGTTCGCTGTTGTGCCGTCCTTGTACTTGGGTCTAGCCTGCTGGCTAAAGACCCCTTCGTTCATGATTTTATTGATATTGTCTTTGAAAATGTGGTCTGCTTTGGTCATGTGTTAGTCTATCTCTTCAATCTCTTTTATCACGCAAGCCGGAACACCTGCAACGATGACATTGTCTGGAACGTCTTTGGTCACCACAGCCCCAGCACTGACAATCGCATTTTTACCAACTGTCACTCCTGGTAAAATGGTTGCCCCTGCTCCAATCCAAGCATTTTCCTTGAGATGAACAGGTTGCAAGATCAGTCCCCGTCTTTCCTTAGGGTTAGTCGGGTGGTTGACAGATAGCAATTTGGCAAAAGGTGCAATCAGAACATGGTCATCAATCTGAATCCCCCCTAAATCGGTCAACATCACGCCAGTATTGATAAAAACAGACTTACCAAGGCGAATATTGGCACCGTAATCTGTGTAAAGGGGAAAATTGATGCTCACACTCTCGTCTAGTGCTTGTCCTGTCATGGCGGCAAAAGCCTCTTCCACCTCTTGTCTACTACTGCTCGCATCTTGCAAGACAGCAAAGTAAGGCTGGTTGGCTGCAACGCGGTCATGAATAGCCTTAAAGGCTGGGCCATTAACGCTGATAACTGTTGATGGTTTGATGTCTTCTTCCATATCGTTCTCCTATTTTACCATTTCCTGAGCTTCCTTGAGCTTGACAGACACGATTTTGGACACGCCTGACTCCTGCATGGTCACACCGTAGATGCTGTCCGCCGCTGCCATGGTCCCCTTGCGGTGGGTGACGACGATAAACTGGCTGGACTTGTCAAAGCGGTTGAGGTAGTCACCAAAGCGCTTGACATTAGCCTCATCGAGCGCCGCCTCCACCTCGTCCAAGATGACAAAGGGGATGGTTTTGACGCGGATGATGGCAAATAGCAGAGCGAGCGCCGAGAGGGCTTTCTCCCCACCTGACATGAGGTTGAGTGATTGGATTTTCTTACCAGGAGGTTGGACGGAAATCTCCACACCTGCCGTCAAAATATCAGGCTCGGTCAAGAGCAAATCTGCTGAACCGCCGCCAAACATCTGGGTAAAGGTGGTCTTGAAACTCTCTCTGATGGCTTCAAAAGTGGTCTTAAAGCGCGCCTTGACCTCACCGTCCATATCATCAATGGTCGCTTGAAGCATGTTTTTCGCACCTAAGAGATCGTCACGTTGACCTGATAAGAAGGTCAAGCGCTCATTGACCTCGTCAAATTGGGTAATGGCCTCAAGGTTAATGGGACCTAGATCTTTAATCTGCTTGTTCAAGTCTTTCAACTGCTTCTTAGACTGTTCAAGCTGCTCTAACGGTCTAGCTTTTTCAAGCGCCTCCGTAAAGGACAGACGGTAGTCTTCTGATAAGCGTCTCGCAAAAGACTGCAATCGCTCTTGAACCTGTTCGAACTGAATCTCCAAGGTCGCTTGTTGACGAATCAAGCCATCGTTTCTCTGACTGACCTTGCCTAGGTGCTCCGCCAAATCCTCCAAACTCGCTTCGCAATCCTCCAACTCAAAATTCAGGCGAATCAACTTGCTTTCCTCTTCTTTTTGGCGGTCTTGTACCGCTTGGCTTTGCTGGGTTAAGTGCTCAATCGTCTCAGGAGTCAACTGTAGTTGCTCGCTGTTGAGGAACGTTTCCAGACGCTCTTGCTCTGCTGTTAATTCAGCTAATTCCTTGGTCAGACGCTCTATCGTACTCTCTTCAAATCGGCATTCCGACTGGAGTTCGCGCTGACGAATCTGGCTCTGAGCTAATTGGTGACGTTGCTTGTCCAGTTGTTGATTGAGGCTGTCCTTATCTTGCCGCAATTGCTCAATATCAGCCGTCAAATTGGCTTTCTTCGTCTGAAGATTAGCCAACTGGTCTTGCAAGTGCTGACGGTTGGTTAAGAGGTCAGGATTTAGTTCCCCGCTTGATCGAGCGAGCAAGGTATCCTGGATTCTATTGAGGTCAGCTAGGCGCTCAGATAATTGGTCATAGGCCAATCTGTCCCTTTGCTCTGTCAAGCGAGCGAACTCGCCTTCTTCTTTTAGCAGGCTCTGCTCCTCCTCTAGTTGGTCGATGGTTTGTCGAATGCCACCGACCAATTGTTCCTGCTCCAACATGGCTGTTTTCAGCTCTGCTATTTCGCCCAAAAGCATATCAAGTTCTGGCTGAATAAAGGTCGTGGACTGCTGGCGATTGGCACCTCCCGAAAAGGAGCCACCTGGTCGCAACTCTGTCCCGTCCAAAGTAACCAAGCGCACCTGATAATGTAGATGACGAGCTGCCAATGTAGCCTGCTCAGTAGTCTCAAAGATAGCAGTCACCCCCAGCAGGTTATGAAAGATATGGCTGTGGGTCGCATCAAAACGCACCAAATCGCTAGCAAGACCTAGATAACCTGAGCTAGCCTTGAGCTTATCCAGTTGGTGTTGAGCAAGCTGGCGAGGTTTGATGGTGGTTAAGGGCAGAAAGGTTGCCCGACCTTGGCGGTGTTGTTTGAGGTAGGCAATGCCTTGCTTGGCTGCCGCTTCATCGCGAACGATGATGTGCTGGCTGGCACCTCCCAAAGCAATCTCCATGGCTAACTGGTAATGGCTATCAAAGGTCAAGGACTGACTGACCGCACCGATAATACCATCAAGGCGTTCCCCTGCTTGCAAGACTGCCCGTACCCCAGCGTAGAAATTGCTGTGATTTTTCTGAATAGCTTCTAGACTAGACTTTTTAGCTTCTCTGGTTTTTATGGCATCTAGCAGATCAAACAATTTAGTCTGCTCCCTGCTGTAGCGGTCTTGTTGGCTGGTGAGTTGCTCGGTCAGCTCTTGGTAGGCCGTCAGGAGTTCTGCTACTTTTTGTTGACTGGCTTGATAGCCAGCTAAGGCAGCTTGGGCACTCGCTTTGACCTCTGCCAAATCTTTGGTCACCTGCTCGTTTTCAGCACGCTGGCTCTCCAACATCTGGCTCTCCTGCTCCAACTCCGCCTCCAGCAGCGTCAGTTTATTGGACAGGTCAGCTTCTGTTTGCATCAACTGAACATAGTCTTCACGCAACTCCTCTAAGACCTGATCAGGTGTCTGGGTAAGTCGTGCCAGCCCCTTGTCCAAATCCACAAGTTCCTGATTGATTTGTGTTAATTGGTGGGTCAGTTGCCCAAAGTGTTCCTTACTGGTCAGCAGCTCATGGTCTGTCTCTTGGATTTTCAACTTGAGCTGAACCAGTTGTTGACTGGTTTCTTCTTTTGTCCGATTGGACTGGTCACGCTCCAGTTGGTAGCGTTCAAGCTGCCCCTTGAGATCGGCAGCTAATCGTGTCAAGCCCAAAATCGTCGCCTGGGTCTCGGACACTTCCTGAGCCAGAGCTTGCCGTTTGGTTTTTAGAGCTTGGTTATCGACTTCAAATTGTCGGCGTTGCTCATGGTAGTCTGCCAAGGCTGACTGGGCTTCTTCGATTTTCTGGCTAAGACGGGCTTCCCTATCTTTTTCTAGCCCGATATCCGCCACCAAAATATCCAGTTGCAAGCCAGAACGCTCTTGTTCCAAGCCTTGGAAGAGCTTAGCTGTCTTGGCTTGCTTTTCCAAGGGCTTTATCTGACTGTTCAGCTCGTAGATGATGTCTTCCAGACGGTCCAAATTGTCCTGAGTTTGATTGAGCTTGGTCTGGGTTTCTTTTTTTCTGGTCTTGTACTTGAGGATACCTGCCGCTTCTTCAAAGATGGCGCGGCGCTCCTCTGGTTTGCTGTTGAAAATGGCCTCAACACGCCCTTGCGAGATGATGGAAAAGGAATCCCGCCCCAGACCTGTATCCATAAAGAGGTCATGAATATCCTTGAGCCGAACCTTTTTCCCATCAATCAGGTAATCACTATCGCCGTTGCGGTAGATATGGCGCTCCACCTGAATACTTTTACCAGCTGAGGCGATAAAGCCGTCACTATTATCCAGAGTAACCTTGACAGCCGCATAATTTTGCGCCTTACGATCCTGCGTCCCTGCAAAGATGACATCAGGCATCTTGCCCCCCCGCAAGCTCTTGGCAGAGGATTCCCCCAGTGCCCAGCGCAGGCTCTCTGTGATATTTGATTTTCCAGAGCCATTTGGTCCCACGACCGCTGTAACCCCTTGGTCAAAGGTTACCTTGGTCTTATCTGCGAAGGACTTGAAGCCCTGCATTTCTATCTCTTTTAAAAACATCTTAACCTCGCTGTAACTGGTCGAGGGCAATCTTGGCAGCTGCCTGCTCTGCTATTTTTTTAGACTTGCCTTCACCCATGCCGATACAGGTGCCGTCCACAAAAACGGCGACCCCAAAGACCTTAGCGTGAGCAGGTCCTGTCTCATTGACCACCTGATAACTGATGGTCACATCGCCATCGCTCTGGAGAAACTCCTGAAGGGCGGTCTTATAGTCTGACACTTGGGCGTAATTCCCCTGCTCCACCTGCGTGATGACCACTTCTTGCAAAAAGTCTTCAACACAGCTGATGCCTTTGTCCAATAGCAGAGCGCCTAAGAAAGCCTCAAAGAGGTCAGCTAAAATGGCAGCCCTCTGGCGACCTCCAGTTTTTTCCTCACCCTTACCGAGCTTGATAAAGCGGTCAAACCCGCAACGTCTGGAAAAATCAGCCAGGCTTTCTTCACGGACAATGGCTGAACGCAACTTAGACAAATCCCCTTCTGGCTTTTTAGGGTATTTCTGATAAAGGTACTGAGAGATGATGAGTTGCAGAACCGCGTCTCCTAAAAATTCCAAGCGCTCATTGTGTGGAACTTTTAGGAGGCGGTGTTCGTTCGCATAACTCGTATGGGTAAAGGCCGTGTCAAGCAAACTCTGGTCGGAAAAGGCAATACCAAAAACAGCTTGCAAGTGATCAACTAATATGGTCATAAGATTCCTTTCTCTTCAAACGGTTTCTCTTATTATAGCACAAAACTCGCTCAAATGAGCGAGTTAAGCTAATCTGATTAACATGTTGGACAAGAGCAGGTCAAGACCTGCACCCTAAGCCATGGAACTTGGAACAGAACCTTGCATCTCAACTGCTATCTGACTGACCAAGACGGGTTATCGTCTAGCTAAGAGGTCGGCGTAGTAAGCACGGCTGTTGTTGAGGACAGCTAGCACAGCCAGATAGAACTGGTCTCCCTTGACCCGTACTAGGACAGCTGTGTAGTCTGCCAAGTCTTGGTAAGGCGCAAAGGCCCTTTTCCGCAGCTGCTTAACATCGCTGACGGTCTTGGTCAAGCCCTCCTGAGAACGGGCGGAAAAGGCAGCTTCAAAAGCCGTCTGGCTAGCACTCAGCTTGGTGACAAAGCGGTCAATGCCAAGGATGGTCAGCTGGTCTTGGTAGGGGGCGCCAGCCAATTTCACCAAGAGGGTGGTCAACAGGACAGTCTGGGCTTCGTAGTTGGTCTTAGCGGTCAGCTTGTACTGGTCAAGCAGTTGTCTGAGGCTAGTGTAGGCAGCTTTCTCCGCCTCGTCACGACTGCTGCGATAGGGGCGCAGGCTGTCCTTGAGGGCTTGAAAATCACGGTCACGCTGTTCATCGACCTTAGCGATGTCGGCGGACTTACTACTGGCTCGCACCTGCTCCAGAGAGCGGGTAAAGGGGCGGAGCTGGGTGCGCAGGTCAGCCACCAAGCGAGTGACCAGCTCATCTGTCGACAGGTCAATGCCTGACTTGTCCAAGTCATCGAGAAATCGGGTCTGAAACTGACTAGCTTCCGCGTGGCGGAGGTTGGCGTGATTGAGGGAAACGAGTTTTTTCGTCATAACAGTCCTTTCTGTACGGTCAGAAGTTCTGACAGGCTCAGGTTCTTGAGCGACCAGCCGTCAGAAGGTCTGAGCAGCTGGCGCCAGAGGAATTTGCCTCGTCAGAACATCTGACGGCTTCAATCATTCGTTATTAGCAATATCAGAATTTCTGATAGAGAGTAGTGTTCGGATTTCTCGCTTTCAGAGCTTCTGACAGATGAGAAACAAACCCGACAACGGTCGGTCATCGGGTTTGAATAGTTTTACTTGGTTTTGCGAGCCTTAGCCAAGCCAAGGCCAAAGAGCACTAGAGACACTCCCATAGCGGTCAGGGCTTCTGTAGTCAGCTCACCCGTGGTTGGCAGGGTCTTGGCTGCTGATGGCGCAGGTTTGTCAGCTGTCGCTGGTTTATCTGCTGACGCAGGGGCTGATTGATTAGCTGTCAAGCTGGTCAGATCTGCCTTGAGCTTGTCCAGCTCCTCTGCTGTCTCTGCAAAGGCGATGTTGACAGCCAACTCACCCTTTTGCTCATCGGTCAGGCGAGACTTGTCCACCTGAGCTAAGAGTTGGTTGCGGGTGGCGGACAGGTCTTCTTTGTCTGCTTGCGTGGCTGGTGAGGTCACGGAAGTGTTATCCTCATCGTCAGATGGAGGTGTTTGGGATTCTGACCCACTACCTTGGTCGCTATTTTCGGCTGGTGGGGTCTGGTCTTGAACATCAGTGCCACCACTATTATCGGTCGGTGGGGTGGCTGGGGTAGTCGGTTTTGGATCAGCTGGAGCTGGGTCTAAAGGCTTCTTGTTGTAGACAACAAAAATACCGTGAATACCACCTTCAGGAGTAAACTCTGCAAACTGGTTACTTCCTCCGCCATTAAGGGCTGTATCTAGCTCACTTGCTGGAATCCAACGATCAAAAGTGTAACCCGGAAAGTCAGGAAACTCCACTCGGTATGGTTGACCGTTAGGAACATCAAAATAACTCTTACCCCCCAACTCTGCAAAAAAATTGTCATCCTGCGGATCGCGACCGAAATAGCTTACGGAAATAATACTTGTGTTCGCCTCGTCGGCATTGACAATAGTTGCCCCAATAAAAGGCACATCCGTCGCTGTGGTGACCACACCCAGGGTGGCCAGCGACAAGCTCGCAACCCCATATTTGAGAAGTTTTTTCATAAACTCCCTCCTTTTCCTTAAAAAGTATTACTTTTAGAAGGGCTTGGCCTGAAAGGTCAAGCCCTATATAGTAGTATATAGGCATTTTGTCAAGGTTTTTGCTCATTTGTTAAGAAATTGTAACATAAAAACCTGCCTTGGTCAGGCTGTTCAGCAGTATGGTCTTTGTCATCAGGCACTGTTTTTGATAAAAATAGCCGCCGAAGGCGGCAACTAATCTGATTGTTGTGAGGCGCTCAAGTGACATTCCTCTCCCTGCTCGGCGATTGCCCTCAAAAAAACAGCCCGAAGGCTGTTTTGATTAGAGTTTCATCAGGGGGCTAGCGCTGTCTGGCGAGGTATCATAAATCTTGACCCCTGTGCCTGCGGCGATGTCCGCCTGCTGGAGGCTGGTCGTCATGGTCAAATTGGCCAGTTCCTTGATGTTATTTTCCTTGCTCAGGTGCCCGAGGTGGATACGCTTGGTGCGGTTGCCCAACGTCCGAATCATAGCAGCAGCTCCATCTTCGTTGGAGAGATGTCCCTTATCCGAGAGGATGCGCTGCTTGGTGCTCCAAGGATAAGAGCCCGCACGCAGGATATTGATGTCGTGGTTAGACTCGATGAGGTAGGCATCTGCGTTTTCGATAATGCCTGCCATGCGGTCAGACACATAGCCCGTGTCCGTCAGCATGACAAAGCTTTTGTCGTCTTTCATGAAGCGGTAAAACTGTGGTGAGATCGCATCATGACTGACACCAAAACTTTCGATGTCCAAATCCCCAAAGGTCATCACCGTATTTTCCGCAAAAATATGCTTGTGCTCTAAATCAATTTTGCCAAGGGCTCCTTCCATCGCTGACCAGGTCTTCGCATTGGCATAGACATCCAACCCATATTTCCTAGCCAGTACACCGACCCCGTAGATATGATCCTTGTGCTCATGAGTGACAAAAATGGCATCTAAGTCTTCTGGTCTGCGGTCAATTTCCGCCAAAAGGCTCACAATTTTTTTCCCTGACAGGCCTGCATCAACCAAAAAACGTTTCTTTGGCGTCTCCAAATAGAAGGAGTTCCCTGTTGACCCAGATGCTAAAATACTATACTTAAATCCTTGTTCCAAAAAGGTCAATCCTCCTCCCAATCATCCAGATCCAAAACAGTCGGATCCTTTTCATACGGCAAGACAATGGTAAATGTCGACCCTTTCCCATAATCACTTTTCGCCCAGATAAAGCCATCATGGAGCTTGATGATTTCCTTGGCAATGGACAAGCCCAAACCTGTGCCACCTTGCTCACGGCTTCTGGCGCGGTCTACACGGTAAAACCGGTCAAAAATTAAGGGCAAATCTTTCTTAGGAATCCCTAACCCTTCATCAGAAATCGAGACAATCAATTGACTGTCTGTTGTCTTCATAGACACCGTGATTTTACCACCATCAGGCGAGTACTTGATGGCGTTGTTCAAGATGTTTTCGATCACCTGTGTCATCTTGTCTGTATCAATCTCTATCCAAATTGAATTGATGGGATAATCCCGCACCAGTTCATAAAATTTACCGCTGTTGGTTTGCTGATTTTTTATCAAATCAAATCGGTTCAAAATAGAGGTCATAAAGGCTGTAAAGTTAATCATCTCGACATCCAGCGCCGTGGCCTGATTGTCAATACGTGACAAGGCGAGCAAATCAGAAATCATCCGCATCATGCGATTGGTCTCATTTAACGATACCTTGATAAAGTCTGGTGCCACCTCCTCACGAAGAGCGCCTTCATCGAGGGCCTCCAGATAGGACTTGACCGAAGTCAAAGGGGTTCTCAACTCATGGCTAACATTAGACACAAAGAGACGGCGTTCACGCTCCTCTCGGTCTTGGTCAGTCGTGTCATGAATCACCACAACAAGCCCTGAGATAAAGCCTGACTCTCTACGGTTGAGGGCAAAACGCAGCCACAGAGCGATAAATTCGCCAAATTCGTTACGACGGCGAATGGTCACTGTTGGGGTCTTTGACACCAAATCATGGTAGGTATAGCGCTGATCATGGTCAAACAGGTCAACAATATTCATCTTCAGCGCTGCTTCTTTACTCAGATTGAGGTGACGTTGAGCCATCTGGTTAATCATGATGATTTGTCCGGAACGATTGGTCGCCAAAACCCCATCTGTCATGTAGGACAAAATAGAGGATAGGCGGTTTTTTTCCTGCGACAAATTCTCATGGTTGGCATGCAGAACATCTGACAGGTCGTTGAGCTGCGTAGCCAACTCCCCTAGACCTGACTTACTCTTGACATCAAGCACATCTGCGTAATTTCCCTTGATTAGGGAATCAACTTTTTTGTTTATTTTTTTGATGAGCTGCGCTTCATGGTACTCTCGCATGGCCAAATAAAAGAAATAAAGAGCGACCAGCCCCAACAAGGCAAGTAGGGTAAATTCAAATAGATTCAGGTTTTCAATCACATCAGTCATAAGATTTCATGTAGTATCCAACACCACGTCTGGTTAAAATATATTCTGGTCGGCTTGGCTGATCTTCAATCTTTTCGCGCAAGCGACGAATGGTCACATCAACTGTACGTACATCACCAAAATAATCATAGCCCCAGACCGTTTCAAGCAAATGCTCACGAGTCATGACTTGACCAGCATGGTTAGCCAAGTGGTGCAGGAGTTCAAATTCCCGGTGGGTTAAATCCAACTCTTGACCATGTTTTTTCGCCACAAAGGCATCTGGAACGATTTCCAAGTCACCAACAACAATTGTTTTACGACCACCAACAACCGTTTCTTCAGTCACCGCAGCTCCGATGGTTTCAGAACGGCGTAAATGGGCCTTGACCCTAGCTAACAATTCTCGATTGGAAAAGGGCTTGGTCACATAATCATCTGCTCCGATTTCCAAACCGATGACCTTATCAAACTCGCTATCTTTCGCTGAGAGCATGATAATCGGGAGATGGCTGGTTTTCCGAATGGCCTTGGCCACTTCGAGACCATCAAGTTCTGGCAACATCAGGTCTAAAATGACTAAATCAGGTTTCTCCTCTTCAAATAAGGTCACAGCTGTCCGTCCGTCGTAAGCAGTGACTGTCTCATATCCTTCCTTGGTCAAGTTAAATTTGATAATATCTGAAATCGGGCGTTCATCATCTACAATCAGTATTTTTTTCATGCGGTATCCTCGTTTCTCTCATTAACAGTTTAACGCTATTTTGATTATATCAAAAATTCCAACAGATGGGAAACGTTAAGTCGTACCTAGTATAGTCCCTCAATCTTAAATGAAAAATAAAGTCCAAACGTCTAACTTTTTAGAGAGGCACACCTCACTGTTGCTGTTCTAAAGCAAAGTCTGTCGTCCATGACTTGGTTCTACAATACATCAAAAGCGGCTCTATAATTTCTGTAGTGGGTAAATCCACCATGGAGATTATAGAGCCTTTTGAGTGTAGAAAAAAAGTTCCATATGACCTACAATGAAAAGTGCTTAAACAACTCATTAGAAAGAC
>NZ_JBGTZB010000031.1:0-22738 GCF_041807825.1 Streptococcus sp. E24BD
ATATGTGTCTTTCTAATGAGTTGTTTAAGCACTTTTCATTGTAGGTCATATGGAACTTTTTTTCTACACTCAAAAGGCTCTATAATCTCCATGGTGGATTTACCCACTACAGAAATTATAGAGCCTTTGTTATTGCTGATTTGAAAGTTTTTGATAGATATTGCTTGACATTGGCAGAAAATATGGTAAACTAATAGCGTAAACGATTGCAAAGGAGGTGGAGGTCATCTTAAAATCAGAACGAAAACGCCTGATTGCTGAGAAAATCGCTCAGGATGGAGTGGTGAGCTTAGAGAGTTTGGTTGATTTGCTGGCGACCTCTGAGTCTACGGTTCGCAGAGATTTGGATGAGCTGGAGATGGAAGGCAAGCTTCGTCGGATTCACGGCGGGGCGGAGAAAATCCAAACCTTACAGGAAGAGCTGACCAATCAGCAAAAATCTGTCAAAAACGTGCAAGATAAGCAACGCCTTGCCCGCTATGCCAAGACCTTGGTAGCTGATGGGGATGTGATTTTTATCGATTCTGGGACGACGACAGACTTGCTGGTCGAAGAGCTAAATCAGCAGGTGACGGTGGTGACCAACTCTATTCACCATGCGGTTAAGCTGGTGGATAGGGGCATAAGGACCATTATCATCGGTGGGGACATCAAGTCCTCAACGGATGCTTCTATCGGCCCTCTGGCATTGACCCAAATCCAAGGACTGAACTTTGACAAAGCCTTTCTGGGGATGAATGGCATTGACGATGGCTATCTGACCACGCCAGATATGGCTGAGGCAGCGGTCAAGTCCGCCATTATTGCCAATAGCCGCCAGACCTATATTTTGGCGGACAGCTCAAAATTGGGTGAGGTTTCCTTTGTCAAGGTGGCACCCGTGACGGCAGTGACGATTCTGACGACGACGACCGATAAAGCAATCCTTACACGACTAAAAACAGAAACGAGGGTGATTGACCTATGATTTATACGGTAACACTCAACCCTTCCATCGACTTTATCGTTCGGCTGGACAGCCTTGAGACAGGCAGTGTCAATCGTATGACCAGCGACGATAAGTATGTCGGTGGCAAGGGCATTAACGTCAGTCGCATTCTCCATAGCTTAGGCATAGAGAGTAAGGCGACAGGCTTTGTCGGTGGCTTTACGGGTGCTTTTATCCGTGATGGCTTGACAGCTGAGGGCATCGCTCACCAGTTTGTCACAGTGGCGGAGGACACCCGCATTAACGTCAAGATTAAGGCTGATATAGAGACGGAAATCAACGGGGCGGGATCTGTCATTTCCACGGAGAAGATGGCAGAGCTGGAAAGCCAGCTTGGTCAGCTGACGGCTGAGGATGTGGTCGTCTTTGCAGGCTCTGCACCTACCAGTCTGGGCAATCAAGTCTATAACCGCTTGATTCCACTGGTGCGCGAGACCGGTGCACAGGTGGTCTGTGACTTTGAAGGGCAGACCTTGCTGGACAGCTTGACCCATCAGCCTTTGCTTGTCAAGCCAAACAATCATGAGCTGGAAGCTATTTTTGGGGTGGAACTCAATGGTCTGGACGATGTTGAGCGCTATGCCCGTGAGATTTTGGCCAAGGGTGCTCAAAATGTGATTGTGTCCATGGCAGGCGACGGTGCGCTGCTCGTGACGCCAGAAGCGGCTTATTTCGCCAAGCCAATCAAGGGTGTGGTAAAAAACTCAGTCGGTGCAGGAGATTCCATGGTGGCTGGTTTTACAGGGAAGCTGGTTGAGACTGGTGACCCAGTTGAAGCCCTCAAATGGGGTGTCGCCTGTGGCACGGCAACAGCCTTCTCAGATGATTTGGCTGACATGAGCTTTATCACAGAAACTTATCAAAAAGTAGAGGTAGAAACACGATGAAACTTCAGGATTTACTGAACAAAAATGTCATGTTGCTGGACTTGCAAGCAACAACAAAGGAAGCAGCCATCAATGAGATGATTGCGAAATTGGTGGAACAAGGCGTGGTGACGGATGCGGACACCTTTAAGACAGGGATTATGAACCGTGAGGCGCAGATGACAACTGGTCTCGGTGATGGAATTGCCATGCCCCACAGCAAAAATGCTTCGGTTAAGGAGGCGACTGTCCTCTTTGCTAAGTCAAACAAGGGTGTGGACTATGCGTCGCTGGACGGTCAGCCAACGGACTTGTTCTTCATGATTGCAGCGCCAGAAGGGGCAAACGATACCCACTTGGCAGCTCTTGCAGACTTGTCTAAGTATTTATTGAAAGAGGGCTTTGCGGCAAAACTCCGTCAAGCAGGCTCAGCAGAAGAGGTAGTGGCAGCTTTCAACTCAGAAGAAGCCGCTGCGACAGCTTCAGCTGACAGCTCAGCACCAGCTAGCCAAGACTTTATCGTGGCAGTCACAGCTTGTACGACAGGGATTGCCCACACCTACATGGCAGAAGAGGCTCTTAAAAAAGTAGCGGCTGAGATGGGTGTTGGGATCAAGGTAGAAACCAACGGTGCCTCAGGTGTTGGTAACCGCTTGACCACTGAGGACATTGCTAATGCCAAAGGGGTTATCATCGCCGCAGATAAGGCAGTTGAGATGGACCGCTTTAACGGTAAACAACTGGTACAACGTCCAGTCGCAGACGGTATCAAGAAAACAGAAGAACTCATCAACATCATCTTAGATGGAAAGGCGGACACCTACGTGGCGAAAAATGACGGTCAAACAGCAGCGGCAGCTGCGCCAACTAGCCTTGGTGGTGCCTTCTATAAGCACCTCATGAGCGGGGTGTCTCAAATGCTCCCATTTGTTATCGGTGGCGGTATCATCATCGCCTTGGCCTTCTTGATTGACGGTGCGCTCGGTGTGCCACAGGATAGTCTGGGTAGCCTTGGTTCTTACAATGAATTGGCAGCTATGTTTATGAAAATCGGCGGGGCAGCCTTCGGCTTCATGTTGACACTGCTGGCTGGTTATATCGCTTACTCCATCGCTGAAAAACCAGGTCTAGTTGCTGGTTTCGTGGCAGGTGCCATTGCTAAAGACGGTCTGGCTATCGGTAAGATTGAATTTGGTGCAGCAGCAGAAGGTGCTGTACCAACAGCGGTATCATCAGGCTTCCTCGGTGCCCTTGTCGGTGGTTTCTTGGCTGGTGCGGTTGTCCTTGGTCTCAAGAAAGCCTTGGCAAACTTGCCAAAATCTCTGGAAGGGATTAAGTCAATCCTTCTCTACCCACTTCTTGGTGTCTTGATTACTGGTTTCCTCATGTACTTTGTCAATATTCCTATGGCGGCAATTAACGAAGGCATGAACAGCTTCTTGTCAGGTCTTGAAGGCAGCTCTGCTATTCTCCTCGGTCTTGTTCTTGGGGGCATGATGGCGGTCGATATGGGTGGTCCAGTCAACAAGGCGGCCTACGTCTTTGGTACAGGAACCTTGGCAGCGACTGTGGCCAACGGTGGTTCTGTAGCGATGGCAGCGGTTATGGCTGGCGGCATGGTGCCACCACTTGCGGTCTTTGTTGCCACTCTCCTTTACAAAAACAAGTTCACTGCTGAAGAACGTAACTCTGGTTTGACCAATATTGTGATGGGGTTGTCCTTCATTACAGAAGGAGCGATTCCGTTTGGTGCAGCTGACCCAGCGCGTGCTATTCCTAGCTTTGTAGCTGGTTCTGCTCTGGCGGGTGCCTTGGTCGGTCTGTCTGGTATCAAGCTCATGGCGCCACACGGCGGTATCTTCGTGATTGCTCTTACCAGCAATCCAGTGCTCTACATCGCCTTTATCCTCATCGGAGCTATTGTTTCAGGTATCCTTTACGGTGCTTTGCGTCAGGCAAAATAAGCGCTTAAACCTCGTCCTTGTGGCGGGGTTTTTATGTATTTGAAAAGATTATCAAAGCCATCAGATCTGACAGACAGGCTACAACTGCTACAAAAAAAGCTCACCAGTATCTGGGGAGAGCTTCATCAAGCCCTTTGCTTGTCCTACTAATGAATTAGTTTAGAAATAGTTGTAGTAGCGGTCCACTGTTTCCTTTTTATCTTCTTCATTTTTCTCGTTAAATCTTTTCTATCAAGCCATATAGCGATGTAACACCTGCATGATCACTGTCAGAAAAGCTATTTTGCTCTCCTTGTGGTATAATGAGACCATGAAGATTAGACCTGCAACCCCTGCGGACGCGGCAGCGCTTGTCGCCATTTACGCCCCTTATGTGACAGATACAGCAATCACCTTTGAAATTGAGGTGCCTAGCGCCAGCGATTTCGCCCAGCGAATCCATACCATTAGTCAGCAATTTCCCTATCTCGTCGCTGAAGGTACTGACGGTGCTTTGCTTGGATATGCCTACGCTAGTTCCTATAAGAATCGAGCAGCCTATGATTGGACGGTTGAGCTGTCGGTTTATGTTGACCAGACTGTGCGCCATCATGGCATTGGCAAAGCGCTTTACGATGAGCTTGAGCGCCAGCTTGTTGCAATGGGTATTGTCAATTTTTTGGCTTGCATTGCCCTACCTAACGAGCCTTCCATTGCTTTTCATCTAAAACGTGGTTATGAACAGGTTGCCCATTTTAAAGAAGTTGGCTACAAGTTTGACCAGTGGCACGACATCGTCTGGTTGCAAAAGCAGGTTTTGACAAATAAAAATCGTTGACAATTAGTAGTCAAAATGGTAGTAGTGACATCTTTCAGAATAAACCAAAGTTTTTGTCACGCACTACTCTGTTATTTTAGTTAACAACTGCTCCAGTACAGCCTTGTTGCTGATTTTTGCTCATCTTGTTCGCTACCGTAGCGAAAATCAGACATGTTCGTTTTTTTTTGCTAGAATAGAAGGAACAGAAGAAAAAGGAGGCGTCTTATGACCCATTACGATTTATTGGTTATCGGCTTTGGTAAGGCTGGTAAGACTCTGGCTGGCAAACTGTCAGCAGCTGGCAAAAAGGTGGCTCTGGTCGAGGAAAATTCGGCCATGTACGGTGGGACCTGCATTAACATCGGCTGTATCCCAACCAAGACCCTGATTGTGGCAGCTGAGAAAAACTGGGATTTTGCGCAAGCCATGTCCCAAAAAGAAACTGTTGTGACCCGTCTGCGTAACAAGAACGAGGCTGTTCTTAAAGGCGCAGGTGTTGACCTCTATAACGCCCGTGCCCGCTTTGTTGCAAACAAGACCGTGGAGCTGACGGCTGGCGAGGACAAGGAGCAATTGACGGCGGATATCATTGTAATCAACACAGGAGCTAAGTCCAATGTCCTGCCGATTCCTGGGCTTTTAGATACCGCCGGTGTTTATGACAGCACAGGTATCCAGCAGTTGAGTGAGCGTCCTGAACGTCTGGGTATCATTGGAGGTGGCAACATCGGTCTCGAGTTCGCTAGCCTTTACAGCAAACTGGGCAGCCAAGTAACTGTTTTTGATGCCGCACCGACCATTCTCGGTCGCGATGAGGAAGTGGTCGCTAAGTTGGCTAAGAGTTACCTAGAGGAAGACGGCGTTAGCTTCAAACTCGGTGTCTCGATTTCTGGGGTGAAAAATAGCGGAGCGACTGTCCTTGTAACCGCAGATGGGGAAGACTATGCTTTTGACGCTGTTCTCTATGCCACAGGTCGCAAGCCAGCTACTGAGGATTTGGGTCTTGAGAACACCGACATCGAACTGACTGAGCGTGGGGCAATCAAGGTTGATGACTACTGCGAGACAACGGTTAAAGATATCTACGCTGTCGGCGATGTCAATGGAGGTCTTCAGTTTACCTACACCTCGTTAGATGATTTCCGTATCGTCTTTGGCAAACTGACTGGCAATGGTGACTACAAACGCAGTGACCGTGGTCAGGTACCGACGACTGTCTTTATCGAACCAGCCCTGTCTCGTGTCGGCTTGACCGAAAAAGAGGCCATTGCTGCAGGCTACGAGGTCATCGCTAATGAATTGCCAGTCGCCAACATGCCACGTGCCCATGTCAACAACGATCTCCGTGGTATTTACAAGGTCGTCGTGGATAAAAAGACCAAGCTTATCCTGGGAGCAACCCTCTTTGGAGCTGGGTCTCAGGAGATTATTAACCTCCTGACCATGGCGATTGACAATAAGATTCCTTACACCTACATCAAGAACCAACTCTTCACTCATCCAACGATGGCTGAGAACTTGAACGATGTCTTTAATTTCTAAAAAAATGACCACCGACTGAGAAGTTGGTGGTTTTATGGTATAATAGGCTATGCTCATTAACAGAAAAAGTTACTTCTATCTCTTAATCCTGACTATTTTTCTCGGCTTATCATCCAGGAAGCTAGTGATTTTTCCAGCAGAACTGGGTGATGCCTTGTGGGCTGTTGCTGTTTATTTGGGTTATCGGCTGATTTTGATGTCAACCAGTCGTCGAACAACAGCTATTTTAGCGCTAGTCACTAGTTTTGTGGTGGAATGGTCCCAACTGTTGACGTGGGACTGGCTTCTTGCTATCAGACAGACGACACTAGGGCATTTGTTTTTAGGACAAGGCTTCCGCTTTTGGGATTTAGTCGCCTATGCTGTTGGCATTCTGGCTATTTTTCTGATTGATGATCGACTATTAAAAAAGGAGTGACGCGGTGATTACCCCAAAAATGGATCAATACTACGAGAAAATACGTGACAAGAAGCGACAAGATTATCGTCGCCTTAACTACCAAACCTTGGTTTATCCTGAATTGATTTTTATCGGGGATTCCATTACCGAATGGTTCCCCATTGAGCGTTTGATGAATATCAAACGTACCTGGGTTAATCGTGGTAGCGCAGCCTCAAACAGCCAGCACCTTCTGGATCATCTAGCAGTTCATGTGTTCGGCTCAGCAGTTCGTCAAGTGGTGCTTTTAATTGGGACTAACGATATTGGTTATGATTTGCCACGCGAAAAGACGCTTGCTAACGTTCGGGAGATGATTGGTCAGATTAGGGCGGATTACCCATTAGCGACAGTCTATCTGCTTGAAGTTTTACCAGTGAATGAGGATAAGGTCTATTATCATACCGTGGATAATCGGACAAATCAGGCTATCCAAGACCTGAATGCAGGCTATGCTGCCTTAGCAGACGACCTAGCGGGTGTGGAGTTGGTCAACACTTACCACTCTTTCCTGAATGAAGCCGGTCAACTTGCCCCTGATTTAACAAAAGATGGACTACATCTCAGTGAAGCAGGCTATGTTCTCTTAGCGGAGATCCTACAGCAGGTGATTTAACTGAAGGATTGTGGTATAATGAGAAACGCATTTATTCTAGTCAGAAGGAAGTGTAGCAGCCATGCGCATAAAAATCCATCTCAAGTGTAGCCAGTGTGGCAGTAAAAATTACCTGACCAGTAAAAATAAAACCACTCATCCAGAAAAAATTCAAGTGACAAAATACTGTCCCAAAGAGAGAAAAGTGACCTTACATCTTGAATGTTAAGTGAAAATGTGTTAGAATGGTCAAGATGATAGTGGAGGACACACGAGATGTATAGCATTTTACTCACCATTTTACTTGTTTTATCTGGGCTCTTAGTGGTCGCAATTTTTATGCAACCGCAGAAAAACCCAAGCAGCAACGTTTTCGATAGCAGTGGTTCAGAAGCTCTCTTTGAGCGGACAAAGGCACGTGGATTTGAAGCATTTATGCAACGTTTCACGGGAATTTTGGTCTTTTTCTGGATGGCCATTGCCTTGGTGCTAGCTATTTTATCAAGTAAATAGTCAAGTGAGCTTGTGACGGTTGTCCCAAGCTCTTTTATTGCTTTGAAAATAGCAGAGCGATGTCCTCTACTGGTTTAAACCTCCCCTGACAGAACAATCAGACGGTGTGGTCTGTGAAAAAAAGGATACATGCTATCAAACAAAAGGATTAAAGGAAATGAAAGAACAATTACTAACTTATTTACAGGAGCATGGCAAGTCCAGTGTCCATCAGCTCGCTGAAGGTCTCGATATGGCGACCTCGGCAGGCTTTCGTGACCTGGTCAAGACCATCTCCAAACTAGAAAGCCAAGGGCGACTTACCTTCGATGACCAAGGGAACATTGCCCTAAACACTAAGAAACCAAAGAGACAGGACATCACCCTCACAGGGATTTTCCGTGCCAATAAGGCAGGTTTTGGTTTTGTTAGTGTCGATGAGGCAGAAAATGACCTTTTTGTCGGTCGTAACGATGTCGGCCATGCCTTGGATGGTGATACCGTTGAGGTTGCTATCACCAAGGTTGGTGACCGCCTCAAAGGCACGGCTGCTGAAGTCCGTGTGGTCAAGGTGGTCAAGCGTGCGCTCACAACCGTGGTTGGCAAGGTGATACTCGACAATCAACAGCCAGACTACATCGGCTACATGACCAACAAAAACCAGAAAATCCAGCAACGGATTTACCTCAAGCCAACCTCATTGGTGCTTGAGGGGTCAGAGATTGTCAAGATTGCTATCGAGACTTATCCTAGTCGCCAAAATGATTATTTTGTAGCGAGCATTCGTGACATTATCGGGCACGAGGGGGATGTTGGGATTGATGTCTTAGAGGTGCTAGAGAGCATGGATATTGTGTCCGAGTTCCCAGCAGCTGCACTGGCGGAGGCCGACGCTTTGCCAGATGTGCCGCAAGAGAAGGACTATGTTGGTCGGGTCGATTTGCGTCAGGAACTGACCTTTACCATTGACGGGGCGGATGCTAAGGACTTGGACGATGCCGTTCACATCAAGCGGTTGGACAACGGCAACTTCGAGCTGGGGGTTCACATCGCTGATGTGTCCTATTATGTGACTGAAGGGTCCGAGCTGAACAAGGAAGCACTCAAGCGGGGGATATCAGTCTATGTGACTGACCGAGTGGTTCCCATGCTACCAGAACGCCTGTCTAACGGCATCTGTTCCCTCAACCCGCAGGTGGATCGCCTGACCCAGTCGGCCATCATGGAGATTGACCGTCAGGGGCGCGTGGTTGATTATCAGATCTGCCAGTCAGTCATCAAGACCACCTACCGCATGACCTACACCGACGTTAATGGCATGTTGGCGGGTGATGAGGCTCTTTTGGAGCAGTATCACTTGATTGCTGCGGCGGTTAGGGACATGGCAGAGCTACATAGGATTCTCAAGCAGATGAGGGAGCGTCGGGGTAGTCTCAACTTTGATACCAGAGAGAGTAAGATTCTCGTTGACGAGAAGGGTCTGCCTCTTGATGTTGTTGTCAGGGAACGTGGGGTTGCTGAGCGCTTGATTGAGTCCTTCATGCTTGCAGCTAATGAATGCGTGGCTCAGCACTTCAATAAGCTCAACCTGCCTTTCATCTATCGGATTCACGAGGAGCCAAAGGCAGAAAAGTTACAGAAATTCATCGACTATGCTAGCCTTTTTGGGGTTCAGGTTCGAGGTACTGCCAGCAAGATTTCGCAAGAAGCCCTGCAAGATGTTATGAAGCATATCGAGGGGCAGCCAGGCAGCGATGTGTTATCCATGATGCTGTTGCGCTCTATGCAGCAGGCGAGGTACTCGGCGCACAACCACGGCCATTATGGGTTGGCAGCAGCCTTTTACACCCACTTTACCAGCCCTATTCGCCGTTACCCTGACCTCTTGGTGCATCGGTTAATCAGAGAGTACGGTCATTTGACGGCTGAACAAGTGGAGCATTTTGAGCAAATCATTCCTGAAATTGCCAGCCAATCATCGGCTTTAGAGCGTCGCGCCATCGATGCAGAGCGAGTGGTTGAAGCCATGAAGAAAGCTGAGTACATGGAAAAACATGTGGGCGAAGACTTTGAAGGTATCATCTCCAGCGTGGTTAAGTTTGGTCTCTTCGTCGAGTTGCCAAATACCATCGAAGGTCTGATTCATGTGACCAATCTACCAGAGTACTATCACTACAATGAAAGGACGCTCAGTCTTCATGGGGAAAAATCTGGCGTGGTCTTCCGTGTTGGTCAGCCCATCAGGGTCAAACTGACCAGGGCGGACAAGGAGACGGGTGATATTGACTTTGACTACCTGCCGAGCGACCTAGATGTTAGGGAAAAGCCAGCGAAGTCAGACAGAACTAGCCGTGCTAGACGGCAGCATAAAAAGCGTCACGAGGACAAGGGAAGCGACAGCAAGTCTCATCGCCTGCGGTCAGGTAAGGCTGTCATTTCCCAAAAAGAAAGAGAGCAGAAGAAGGGCAAAAAGCTCAAGGACAAGGCTAAGAAAGGATCAAAGCATGGCAAAGGGGCAGGGAAATGTCGTCGCGCAAAATAAGAAGGCACGGCATGATTACACGATTGTAGAGACCTATGAGGCAGGGTTGGTGCTGACAGGGACGGAGATTAAGAGTGTCCGTGCGGCGCGGATTCAGCTCAAGGATGGCTATGTGCAGATCAAGCGAGGAGAGGCTTGGCTGGTCAATGTGCATATCAGCCCCTTTGAGCAGGGCAATATCTGGAACACCGACCCTGAGCGTACCCGCAAGCTCCTCCTCAAGCGCAAGGAAATCGCGAAGCTGGAGCAGGAGGTCAAGGGCACAGGCATGACCATCGTACCGCTCAAGGTCTATCTCAAGGATGGCTTTGCTAAGCTCTTGATCGGTCTGGCCAAAGGGAAACATGACTACGACAAGCGTGAGTCCATCAAGCGTCGTGATCAGAACAGGGATATCAAGCGCACCATGAAGAACTTTAATGGACGATAAACACAACCCTCTGACCTTTGTCAGAGGGTTGCTCTTTTGTGAGGAAAAATGTTCAGCTAATCAAAGCCCAAAGATCAGCAAGACTATTCCAAGCAATATGCATCACGATAGGGATGTAGATGTTCTTACTGTAGCGATAAGCCATAGATAGGGCTAAACTAGGTATCAGATAAAAGATAAAGGCTATCCACGACCATGAATAGCCGATAAAATGGAAGGCTGAAAAGAAAGAAGCTGACAATAAGACATCGAGGTAATGACGTGAGTTTTTGAAATAAGCATCCATAAAACCGGCACGACAGATGAGTTCTTCTAGGATGGGACCGATGATATTATAATTTAAAATGAGCAAGGCTTGTGCCAAGGGGACGAAACTCAAAAAGCTCAATTCTTTCTGAAAACTACTGGTTCCACCATAGTTTATCAGTGATTTTATAGGGAGACGGAGTAACTGAGCACAGACAAAGAGTAAGAGAGCTATCATCACCTGTTGCTTGGTCACGCGCCAGTGATGGAAAAGCTCTTTTTGAAAATGTTTGAGGATAAAAACATAGCTTGCCAGTAGGATTAGCGTGGCAAAAAAGTTAACGATAGAAACATTTGTGATGCCAAAACTATTTTTTCTGTATAAGATAACGACGTACTCATAGCAACGATATAGGATGACCATCAAGATTGGATAGCTCAATCGCTTGAGGTGTTGTTTGATGTCAGAAGATGGTGCCATTAGGGAGTTCTCCGTTTGATTTTTTCCTCATAACTATCAGGTGACATGACGCGACCGCCCCGCCACAGGCAAATGGGTCAATAACCGCAACTCCACCGCTAATATTGAGTAATTCTTTTTCGGTTAATGGTTTCCTTGTTTGAGTTTTCATCTAACAAATTCTCCTTAAAAATTGCTATTGTTACCACTGGCCAGTGATGTTCTGAGTATAGCAATATCAGGGAATTTTTGACGGCTAATTCCTAAACAGTCATCGAAACGTCCAGAATGGTTAGTTTTAACAATATTTTACCATCATTTTATCACCCGATAGTAATGTCGTCAAGAATGATTTAATTGTGTTGAAAACTAACTCTTGTTCAATAAGTTTTCTGAGTAGAAGGAAATTAAAAAATAGTGTATGATAGAAAACGTGTGTAGAAAGGAGGGGTTATGCCCTATATGTTATTTGCCTTGGCAGCCTTTATCGGGGGGATTGTTCAAGGAACGACAGGTTTTGGAGCAGGTGTTATCAGTATGCTTGTTTTGCCCTATCTGTTGCCTTTGCCAGAAGCAGCTGGGGTCTCTGGTGCGATTGCCATTTGGATTTGTGGGATGATTTTCTATCGTTATCGACAGCATGTTAATTGGAGCAATATCTGGGTGATTGTCGCCGTTTATATCATGGCGAGTTTGACCGCTATCCAGATGGCGCCAAGGCTTAATACGACTAGTCTAAAACTAGCTTTCGGTGTCTTTTTAATCGTGTTGGCCCTTTATTTTTTGCTGGTTAAGGATAATCTTGTCATAACACCTAACCTGATGACTAAGGTCATTGTGGGTGGGCTATCTGGTCTGAGTGATGGCTTTTTTGGGATTGGCGGTCCGCTGATGGTTGTGCTGTACCTAGCCTTTTCTAAAAGTCGTGAAGAATATCTCGCGACCTTGCAGTTATCTTTTGTACTGGTTAGCGCAGTCAATTTAGTGCTTCGGTTGCAACAAGGCATTCTGGATTCGTCTCACCTGCCTTTTATCGTTCTGGGTCTCTTAGCCATGACAGGAGGCTTGCAGATTGCCCATCGTCTTAACGAGCGATTAAACCCTAATCATTTGCGACAAGCCACTTATTGGCTGATTGCTTGTTCTGGAATCCTGACTGTGGTGACGACCTTATGGAACTAATAACTCTTCGTCAATGGTTAACCATGCTATGGCTAGTTTGGAACATAGCGGTCGGTTTAGTTTATATTTGGGACAAGTACCGTGCCATCAGAGGAGAATGGCGCATGTCTGAAAAAACGCTATTAACTATAACATCTATCTACGGTGGTACAGGTGCCTACGTGGCTGCTCTGCTCTGTCACCATAAAACAAAAAAATGGTATTTCCACTTGGCATGGTGGTTAGGTATCGTCTTAAGTATAGGCACTTTTTATCTTGTTTTCCGCTATTTTTAAAACGATTGCTTGGCTGTGGGCAATCGTCCCTTTTTTTGTTATAATGGTTTTATGGAAAAATCTCAAAAAATTGCTAATTACCAGCTTATGCTGGCACAAGCTGAAGCGCTGTTTGCTCAAGAAACCAATGCTTTAGCTAATCTTTCAAATGCTTCAGCCTTAATCAATCAGACCTTACCGAACTCCGTTTTTACAGGTTTTTACCTGTTTGATGGGCAAGAATTGATTTTAGGCCCTTTCCAAGGCAAGGTGTCTTGTGTTCATATCGCTCTGGGGAAAGGAGTCTGCGGTGAGTCTGCTGAAAAACGTGAGACCATGATTGTACCAAATGTCAAGGAGCATGCTAATTACATCGCTTGTGATTCAGCTGCCATGTCTGAAATCGTCGTGCCGATGGTTAAAAATGGTCAGCTCATCGGAGTGCTGGATTTGGATAGCCATGTCATTGGTGACTACGATGACGTTGACCAAAACTACCTAGAGCAGTTTGTGGATCTGCTATTAACCAAGACCCGCTTTAATTTTGACATGTTTGGAGCTGACTAATGTATCAAGCCCTATACCGCAAATACCGTAGCCAAACCTTTGACGAGATGGTTGGTCAAGAAGTTATCGCCAAGACCCTCAAGCAGGCAGTGGCGACGGGCAAGATTAGCCATGCCTACCTCTTTTCAGGTCCTCGAGGAACAGGTAAAACCTCCGCTGCCAAGATTTTTGCCAAGGCCATGAACTGTCCCAATCAGGTGGACGGTGAACCTTGTAACGCCTGCGACCTCTGTCAAGATATTACTAGAGGTGCCTTAGAAGATGTCATTGAAATCGATGCTGCTTCTAACAATGGGGTCGATGAAATCCGTGACATCAGAGACAAGTCGACCTATGCCCCCAGCCGAGCTAAGTATAAGGTTTACATCATCGACGAGGTGCACATGCTCTCGACAGGGGCATTTAATGCCTTGCTCAAGACCCTAGAAGAGCCGACAGATAATGTGGTCTTTATCCTTGCGACCACGGAACTTCACAAGATTCCAGCAACAATCCTGTCGCGTGTCCAGCGCTTTGAGTTCAAGAGCATCAAGCCTGCGGCTATCCGAGAGCATCTAGCCCATGTCCTCGACCAAGAACAGATCACCTATGACGAACAAGCTCTAGCTATTATTTCCAAGCAGGCACAAGGTGGGATGCGTGACGCCTTATCTATCCTTGATCAGGCGCTTAGTTTATCAGATGGAACCCAGCTAACGACAAGTGTTGTAGAGGATATCACAGGAACGATTGCCCTGACCGCTTTATCGGCTTATTTTGGTGCTATAGCAGAGCAGGACAGCTTGTCTGCCTTGACGCATTTGCAGACCATCTTTGATAGTGGGAAGAGCATGGGTCGCTTTGCGACTGATTTGCTGACCTACATGCGAGACCTCTTAATCGCTCAGCATGGAGGTGAAGTTGATGGATTAGGAGATCAGGATCACCTTGCCTTACCTGCAGAGCAGCTCTTTACCATGATTGACATTGTGACGAGGAGCTTGTCCGAGATAAAATCAGGCAGTCATCCCAAATTATACGCTGAAATGATGACCATCAAATTGGCTAATCCAGCACAGGAAACAACTCTGCCTGATGATGTGGCTCAACAGCTTAGCAGCTTGAAGCATCAGCTCACAGAGCTCAAGACCTTACTAGCTAGTCTCCAGCAACAACCAAGTGGCTCTGCTATTTCCCAAAAGAAAGCAGCACCAATCAAAAATGCCTACAAGCTGGACAAACGTAAGGTTTTGGAGATTATGGCAGAGACTGTGCAGGAAGCTCAGCAGTCACGCGCCTATCTGGATGCTCTTAAGGGGGCCTGGAATGAGATTTTAGACAGCATTTCACCGCAGGACAGAGCCTTATTGCTTGGTTCTGAACCTGTTTTAGCCAACGCAGAAAATGCGCTCCTAGCATTTGAAACGGCCTTTAGTGCCGAGCAGGTCATGAAGCGAGGCGATCTGAACACTATTTTTGGCAATATCATGAGTCAAGCAGCTGGTTTCTCTCCAAATATTATGGCGGTGACCAAGGCTGATTTCAAGCTGCTTCGGACAGAGTTTGCTAGACAGCATCGGTCCAACGACCAGCCAGCAGAAGAAGTGTCTCAAGAAGCACCAGTTGTCCCAGAAGCTTTTCAATTTCTAGCAGAGAAGATTGAATGGGTAGATGATTAAATCGTCAAAAGAGGTCCTATCGAAACGTATAATTTTCGATAGGACCTCTTTGTGATCAATTGTTTAGGTTGATGGTTAAGCGATTTTAGATGGTTAGTGCGGGTTTAGGTTTAAGAAAAATAAGGGTTGAACCGTTTTTCATTTCCTATCGTCGTGTTCATGCCGTGTCCAGGGTAGACCGTATAGTGGTCAGGCAGGGTAAAGAGCTGTTCGCGAATCCCTGTCAGGAGCGCTTGATGATCGCTGGTTGGCAAGTCTGTTCGTCCGATAGTCCCCTTGAAGAGAGCATCACCTGTAATAACTATTTCGTCTTGGTCAAAGACAAAAGAGACACCTCCGATAGAATGCCCTGGAGTTGGTCGCACAGTAAACTCAAACCCCGCCAGTTGATAGGTTTGGTGAAGCACGAAGATTTTCTCTGCTGGCTGGATGACCACATCGGCCATATCATCATGGCGTGCTAATCCAGAAAGATTAGCAACAGGCGTATAGAGCCAGCTGGCCTCATGTTCTGACACATAGACAGGCGGATGGTTAAATTTTTCGCGGATAATGTCCACGCTCATGATGTGGTCATAATGGGTATGAGTCAAGAGAATGGCTGCAACAGGTTTGTCAATATTGGTCAAAGTGTCTATAATTTTTTGGCTATCACTACCTGGGTCAATGACCAGGACAGCCTGATCGTTAATGAGAAAGTAGGTATTTTCACTAGCAACAGCGTTGATGGTTTTTAAAATTTTCATAAGACCAGTATAGCAAAAAACCTTATATTTTGCATGAATTCAGGACAAAAAATAACACATCTGGTCAAAAAAATTATAAAATAGTCATGAAAGGAGTTTAGAGATGACAACAGATATTTTTTCTGCTATTGAAAAAGGTGCACTGTTATTAGATGTTCGTCCAGCATCTGCCTATGCAGCTGGGCACATCAAGGGTAGTCAGAGCGCTCCCTTGGAGGATTTAGCGACAACTGACTTGCCAGAGGACAAGGAGCAGCCAATCTATGTGCACTGCCGCTTAGGGATTAAGTCTAAAGAAGCCAAAAGCCTTTTGGAAGAAAAGGGCTACACCAACGTGGTCGATTTAGGCTCTATCGATGATATGGTTGCACGTGGCTTTGATTACCAAGAGTTTGGGCAATAGCAGAGCTGATTACACTGAGGTGACATCATCTCAGTTTTTTGGTTGCTTAGATAGCTCTGCCATGTTATCATAGAAGAAAGTATAACCAATAGGAGGGCTTATGGAAACACCGAGCCGTGTGGGACTTTTTGTCCATCTTTATTATAATCGTGATAGCCGAAAACTTAATAAGTACGGTGATTTTCACTACCATTCTAAGAAATGTCGCTATGTCCTCATCTATGTACCATCAGATGACATCGAGGCTGTGATGACAGAGCTCAAGGCTCTGAAATTTGTCAAGAGTGTCCAACCGTCCTATCTGGATGACATTGACCGCCAATTTGTTGGTAATCTGACTGCTCATGAACTGGTCTAGTGACCGAGTGCTTGATAGTGGTTAGTCCATTTTCACTTTGACTGGAAGAATTGAAAATTTCAAAGAAAACCCTTGACAAAAGCAGTCACTTTATTAGATAATAGAAGAAAGAAAACGCTTTTAATATTTTCAAGGAGGTTTGCGATGCAAATTATTAAACGAAATGGTCAGTTAGCTGACTTTGACCCAGATAAGATTTATCAAGCCATCATTAAAGCCGCACGAACAGTCTATGTGATTGATGATACTTGGCGTGAAAATTTGGCTGAAGTAACTAAGAAAGTCGTCATTGATTTGCATGAGGCACAGGTTGAGCGTCCAACAATTTCGATGATTCAATCAATGGTTGAATATCGCCTTTTAGAAGCTGGCTACCTCAATATCGCAGAGCACTATATCTCTTATCGTTTGCAACGCGATTTGGAGCGTAATGGCTATGGTGATTTAATTAGTGTCCATCTAAAATTTGATCAGATTAGATAATCTTTCAACGATTGACCATCTACTCAGAGCCTGTATTCACAACTGATGTGCTTTGACTTGAACTTGATTTTAGTCCTTATCCGCAAGCGTTCTTACCAAATATTGGCAATGAGAACTGATGAGCGTTCGGGCTAAACGGCAAACAAGTCTAGCAAATATCCGTTAGAATGCAGGTTTTTATGCTATAATAAAAAGTATCAATTGGGAGGTGTTCTGGTGAACTATTTATCGGTTAGCGACTTAACCAAGTATTTAAAACTAAAGTTTGACCGTGATCCTTACTTGGAACGGGTTTATTTGACTGGTCAAGTGTCTAACTTTCGTAGACGGCCAACTCACCAGTATTTTTCCCTAAAAGATGACAAGGCTGTGATTCAAGCCACCATGTGGGCTGGTATTTATAAATCACTGGGTTTCGCTCTAGAAGAAGGCATGAAGCTCAATGTTGTTGGTCGTATCCAACTTTATGAACCTGGCGGTAGTTACTCTATTGTCATCGAAAAAGCTGATCCAGATGGCATTGGTGCCCTAGCTGTTGCTTTTGAACAGTTGAAAAAGCGGCTGGGAGAAGCAGGCTATTTTGATGACCGCCATAAACAAGCTCTGCCTCAGTTTGTCAGCAAAATCGGTGTTATTACAAGCCCCAGTGGGGCAGTGATTAAGGACATCATCACCACAGTTAGTCGCCGTTTCCCAGGTGTTGAGATTTTACTATTTCCGACTAAAGTTCAAGGAGATGGGGCTGCTCATGAAGTCGCAACGAACATCCGCTTAGCAAATCAGCGCACTGACCTTGATTTGTTGATTGTTGGGCGAGGCGGTGGCTCAATTGAAGACTTATGGGCTTTTAACGAAGAACTGGTCGTCGAAGCGATTTTTGAATCTCGCCTGCCCATTATCTCCAGTGTCGGTCATGAAACGGATACCACTTTAGCAGATTTTGTGGCGGACAAGCGTGCAGCAACACCAACAGCTGCTGCTGAGCTGGCCACGCCTGTGACCAAGGCTGATGTCGTCGCTTTTGTCAAGGACAGGCAATTACGACTATATCAGGCCGTGCAACGGCGTTTGACTTATCAACAGGAGCGTGTGGCAAAGCTGAATCAGTCGGTAATTTTTCGCCAGCCTGAGCGACTTTATGATAGCTATTTACAGCGTTTGGACAAGTTGCTGACGACCTTAACACATCATTTTAAAGGACGAGTGATGGACGTAGGTGCTTCTCGCCAGCTACTGCACCAGCGTTTGTTGAGTCAAGACCTGGCAGGAACAGTTGAACGAAGAGCTGAGCAAGTGCTCAGTTACCAGCACCGACTAGTTCAACACATGAAACATCAGATTGCGGTCTGCCAAGCTGATGTTGAGCAATATGAGACAAGGCTTCTGTCTCTAGATACGGATCGTATCTTGAAACGAGGCTTTGCCCTCATCCAAAAAGAAGACATCATCACACCATCAGTGCAAGGTATTAAGGTTGGTGATGAGTTGACCATTACACTACAAGATGGGCAATTAGACGTGGAGGTTAAAAATGTCAAAGAAACCAACATTTGAAGAAAATTTGCAGGCCTTAGAGGCGATAGTCAACCGCTTGGAAAATGGTGACGTTCCCCTAGAAGAAGCCTTGAGTGAGTTCCAAAAAGGAATTGGACTATCGAAAACCCTACAACAAACGCTAGCTGAGGCGGAGCAAACGCTGGTTAAGGTGATGCAAGCTGACGGCAGTGAAAAGGATTTAGATTAGATGAAGCATATTGATGGCATCACCAAAGCCTTAGCCGCTTACTATGCTCAATCGCCAGTAGCCAAACGCCTTAACGAGGCTATTTACTATTCTATCGATAGCGGTGGTAAACGTCTTCGCCCTGTCTTGCTCTTGCAACTGTTAGAAGGTTTCGGCGTGTTGTTGACAGATGCCCATTATCAGGTGGCTGCTGGTCTTGAAATGATTCATACAGGTAGTTTGATTCACGATGATTTGCCTGCCATGGATAACGATGACTACCGTCGTGGTCGCTTGACCAACCATAAGCAGTTCGACGAAGCTACAGCGATTTTAGCAGGTGATAGCTTGTTTTTAGACCCGTTTGGTCTGATTGCCAGGGCTGATTTGCCAGCTCAAGTACGACTAAACTTAATCGCTGAGCTGTCGGAAGCTGTGGGCACCTATGGCATGGTGGGTGGTCAGATGCTCGATATGATGGGAGAAGGTCGTCAGTTGACAGTCACTGAACTAAAAACGATTCATGCTAACAAGACGGGCAAGTTGCTTGCTTTCCCTTTCCTTGCCGCTGGGATAATCGCTGAGCTGGACAGTTTATCAATCGCTGATTTGCGTTTAGCAGGCGAACTGGTTGGTTTAGCTTTCCAAGTTCGTGATGATATTTTGGACGTGACAGCTAGCTTTGAAGAGTTAGGAAAGACACCACAAAAAGACTTATCAGCTCAAAAATCAACTTATCCAAGACTGTTAGGTCTAAATGAGTCCTATGACCTTCTCAATGATTGTTTGGATCAAGCGCTAGCTATTTTCCAAAAACTAGAGCGAGACGAGGATGTGGACTTAAGAAAAGTCCGAGACATGATAGAAAGGTTGCGACTTCATGGCTAAAGAACGTGTTGACGTGCTTGCCTATAAGCAAGGGCTTTTTGAGACAAGGGAGCAGGCCAAACGTGGCGTGATGGCTGGTCTAGTGGTTGCTGTGATGAACGGGCAACGCTATGACAAACCTGGTGAGAAGATTGATGAAGCAACGGAACTCAAATTAAAAGGCGAGCGCTTGAAGTATGTTAGTCGTGGTGGGCTAAAGCTGGAGAAGGCGCTGTCTGCTTTTGGATTATCTGTTCTTGACCAAATTGGTCTTGATATTGGGGCTTCAACAGGTGGGTTTACAGACGTTATGCTACAAGCGGGTGCAAAGTCCGTTTATGCTGTTGATGTCGGTACTAATCAACTGGCTTGGAAGTTGCGACAAGACCCACGTGTCCTATCCATGGAACAATACAATTTTCGCTACGCCAGCTTGGCAGATTTTACACATGGTCAGCCGACAGTGGCATCGATTGATGTGAGCTTTATTTCCTTAGCCCTTATACTGCCAGCCTTACATGAGATTTTAGCTGATGGTGGGCAAGTAGTGGCCTTAATCAAACCGCAATTTGAGGCTGGGCGAGAATTTATTGGGAAAAATGGTATTGTTAAAGATCAGGCTGTCCATGAACGGGTCATATATGAGGTGGTAGACAGGTCAGTCCAGTTAGGTTTTTCAGTTCTGAACCTTGATTTCTCTCCTATTCAAGGAGGTCAAGGCAATATTGAGTTTTTAGCTCACCTTGAAAAATCTCCTGCTCCTCAATCATTAGTGCTAGAAAAAATTGTAAGAGTTGTTCAAAATGCTCATGATACCTTTAAACGCGAGAGCAGCGATCATTAAACTAACCCAACCAATCTTACCGATTGTGAACGATAAACTCAGAAGGAGAACTGATGCTACAGGAAATTGCGATTAAAAACTTTGCGATTATCGAAGCGATTCGCCTGACCTTTGATAAGGGGATGACGGTCCTGACTGGTGAAACAGGTGCCGGCAAATCAATTATCATTGATGCCATGAACATGATGCTGGGTAGTCGCGCCAGTCACGATGTGGTTCGCCACGGTCAACTAAAAGCAGAAATCGAAGGGTTATTTTCTGTCAATTATAGCAGTTCTTTGACTCAGTTGCTGACGGATAACGGGATTGATCCAACTGAGGAGTTGATTATTCGCCGAGAGATTTCTGCTAATGGGCGATCAGTCAGTCGTGTTAATGGTCAGTTGGTCAATTTATCAACCTTGAAAGCTATTGGTGAACATTTGGTTGATATTCATGGTCAACATGATCAAGAAGAGCTGATGCGTCCTCAGCACCATATCAGGTTATTAGATAGCTTTGGTGAGCAAGCATTTTGGAACTTGAAAAAAGCGTATCAGGCAAGCTTTGACAGTTATCGCAAAAAGCGCAAGCATTTACTTACTATCAAAAAAA
Source organism: Streptococcus sp. E24BD (assembly GCF_041807825.1). Classification (NCBI taxonomy): domain Bacteria; kingdom Bacillati; phylum Bacillota; class Bacilli; order Lactobacillales; family Streptococcaceae; genus Streptococcus; species Streptococcus sp. E24BD. Next base: position 21,043 of record NZ_JBGTZB010000031.1, read on the forward strand.
ATCAACAGGAGCATCGGGAGCGAATCGAGATGTTGGAGTTCCAGCTTGCAGAGCTAGAAGCAGCCGAACTAAAATCTGGTGAAGACCAAGACTTGCTAGCGGAGCGGGAACGCTTGCTGAACCATAAAACCATCGCAGATACGCTGGTTAATGTCTATGCCTTACTAGATAACGAGGATTTTTCCAGCCTGTCCAATATTCGTTCAGCTATGAATGACCTCCAGACCATTGAAGACTATGATGCAACCTATCAGGAATTCTCCCAACAACTCACCGAGAGTTACTATGGTTTAGAGGAGATTACTAGGCGTTTAGGTGCTACCATTGATGATTTGGAGTTTGATGGTGAGCGCTTGATGATGGTCGAGAATCGTCTTGACGTGATTCATAGCATGACAAAAAAATATGGTGGCACAGTTGATGATGTTTTGATTTATTTTGAGCAAATTAGCAAAGAATATGCGCTCTTAACAGGAGATGATTTTTCGTTTGAAGATTTGGAAAAGGAACTGAAAATCATTGAACGTGACCTTGTCAATCAAGTGAAAGAGCTTTCTACAGCTAGACACCAGCTTGCTGAACAGTTAGAAGAGGATATTCATCAAGAGTTAAAAGACCTTTACATGGAAAAGGCGCGTTTTCAGGTACGTTTCACCAGCTCAAAATTTAGCTGTGAGGGAAATGAGACTGTCGAGTTCTACATTTCAACCAACCCAGGTGAAGAATTTAAGCCTTTAGTCAAGGTGGCTTCAGGAGGCGAATTATCTCGGTTGATGCTGGCTGTTAAGTCTGCTTTTGCTAGACGTGAAGATAAAACAGCTATTGTTTTTGACGAGGTGGATACGGGTGTTTCCGGTCGTGTTGGTCAAGCAATTGCACAAAAAATTTATAAAATTGGCAACCACGGTCAGATTCTAGCCATCTCTCACTTGCCACAAGTTATTGCTATCGCGGATTATCAATTCTTCATTCAAAAACAAAGCGATGAAAAGAGTACCGTGTCTACAGTTCGCCTCTTGACAACAGATGAACGGGTGGAAGAAATTGCAAAAATGCTAGCTGGGGAAAACGTCACAGAGACAGCTAGACAGCAAGCCCGAGAATTACTTGGTATCTAGGTAAAAAATCATAAAAAAGTTAAAAAATCTATCATTTTTTTACAAGAGTTTTCGAATAACTTATTAGGAAGAGATTTCCAAACTATTTTAAGGAGGCTGACCATGTCAGAATTTACATTTGAGATTACAGAGAGATTGCTTGTCCTATCGACCAACGATAAAGGATGGAGTAAGGAGCTCAACCGAGTGAGTTTTAACGGTGCTGAGCCTAAATTTGATATCCGGATGTGGAACGAAGACCACACCAAGATGGGCAAGGGCATCACCTTCACCAACGAGGAATTTAAAACCATTCTGGACGCTTTCCGACCAGGGTATTAAAAACATGAATTATCCCTAGACCTTGAGGGACATGTTGTCGAAAGGATTTGGAACTATGCTAATAGAACCAGATCCTTTTACTATTTGTCAATCAATTGCATGAAAGCATTTTAAGATGATTTCTTAGTCGTTAAAAAGGCTCTTTGTCAACTGTAGTGGGTTGACCCACTTAACACCGAGAGAGGACAGTTCTTGTCTTCTCTCGTTTTATGTTTATGGCAATGAAAATGCGAGTTTTGTCTTTTCAAAGTTTCTGA
>NZ_JBGTZB010000032.1:0-22042 GCF_041807825.1 Streptococcus sp. E24BD
ATTTATGGGGATTTCTTTGGGATTGGTGATGTCAGCGATATCGAAGAGTTGCTGGTTGGCACCCGCTACGAGTATGCGGATGTCTTGGCCAAACTCCAAACCATCGACACGAGCCACTACTTCTCCCGCATGATGACAGAAGAAGTTGCTAAAGCTATCGTTGCCTAAATTCTTTCACCAACCTCTGCTGTCAGTCGTGCAGCAGAGGTTTTGACTATTCTCCTTACACCTTATTTTAGGAAAATTTTAGGGAAAAAGATTAAACTGATGATGTTATACGGTGTTTTCAACTGATTTCTATTGTTGACACTAAATAAAATGCAACAGAAAGGAAGGTTTGACATGACCTTTACCACACTGAGACCAAAAGAGCCACTGAAGTATCTAAAGTGGTGGGATGTGGTTGTTTTGAGCCTTATCATGTTTGGCCGTTTTATTCAGGACTCCATGATGGCTTATATCAATTTAGACAACACAGCGACGGCGGAATTGCCAGAGTTTACCAGTGCAGTCAACTGGGCTGCTTTTTGGGGGCAGGTGCCTCTGCTATTGTTAGCATTTTTGTACCTCTGGTGGCGCAGATTTGATTTTTCAAGTTGGCCTATTAAAATCAACTTAAAATCCATTCTTTGGGGGATTTTACTCTTTATCGGCGTTGCTATCATTTTTGACCTTTATTTTATGGTGGCCTACAGTATTTTTCCACCTGAAGAGGCGCTGTCACAGTTCAGTGAGGCCGTTCAGTATACTACCTCAACCATGCACCCATTCATTGAAAAACTTCAGTCGATTGACTTATCTTTAGTGATTTATTCCTTGTTAAATGGTTTTTACGAAGAGATTTTCTTTTTGGGGATGTGTTTGAGCGTGGAATCCCAGCACCGTAAACCAATTTTCTTTTATTCCCTGATTGTTCGCTATGCCTTTCATACCTACCAAGGCAATATTTCCGCCTTGGCAATTGGTTTCATGCTTGGAACGATTTACTATTTGCTCTACACTCGGATGAAAGAGAAAAATCTTTTCCCATTTTTCTGGGCTCATGCCATCAGTGACATGTTAGGCGTAGGACTGTTGAGTTATTTCTTATTTTAGCTTTTAATGCTATTATTAGGTTGTTTAAGTTTTCTTTAAGGTTCTGTGGGTATAATTATTCCATTCCTAAAACTTTTTCATAAATCTCCGCAAACAACCTGCTAGTTCTCTAGTGGGTTGTTTGTTTTATCTAGGGAGTGTATGCTATAATAAATAGAAAAAGGAGTGTATCATGCAACGTCGTTCACGGAAGTCGTCTTCTCAATCTGGCTTGATTGCTAGTTTATGTCTAGCTATAGTTGCCTTACTACTTGTTTTAGGCTTTTTAGGCAAACAAGTCTTTTTTGAACAAGCTGAACCACAAACGATAGCTCAGCAGCCATCTGTTAGTCAAACAGGGGAAGCAACGTCAACCAGTCGTCAAGAGGTATCGTCAACCTGGATCAAGCAACAGGAGCCTGTCAAAATTCCTATTCTCATGTACCATGCCATTCACGATATGGCACCAGAGGAGGCGCACAACGCCAATCTGATTGTAGCACCTGACGTGTTTGAGAGCCACGTTAAGGCGCTGAAGGAAGCTGGTTATCACTTTTTGACACCTGCTGAGGCCTACCGTGCCCTAACCGAGAATGCTCTGCCGGCGAATAAAGTGGTTTGGCTGACCTTTGATGATAGCCTCTGGGACTTTCATGACGTAGCCTATCCCATTTTGCAAAAATATGGGGCCACGGCGACCAACAACGTCATCACAGGGCTAACGCAAGAACAGCAGGCTGGACACCTTACCGAAGCGCAGCTCTTGAAGATGCAAGCAGCAGGCATGACCTTTGAGGGGCACACGGTGACGCACCCAGATCTTAGTACTACAGGGGTTGATGGGCAAATAGCAGAGCTGACAGACAGTAAAACCTATCTCGATCAACTGCTCCATCAGGAAACCACGACCATTGTCTACCCAGCAGGGCGATACAACGAAGACACGCTAGCAGTAGCTAATCAGGCAGGCTATAAACTCGGTCTAACCACAAATGAAGGTCTAGCGAGTCTGTCTAACGGCTTATTAACCCTCAACCGAGTGCGGATATTGCCGACCACCACAGCTGATGCTCTCTTGTCCTACATCAGCACCGAGTAACAGTACAACATAAACCGTTTGACCTGTCAGTGCAGGCAGTGTCTCATCAGGACATCAGCTAGGGCTGGTGTCTTTTTGTGATGAGCGCCGTTTGTGATATAATGAAATTAAGATTAGCACAAAGAGAGAAATTTATGTCAAAAATTATTGAATTACCAGAAGTCCTAGCCAACCAAATTGCTGCAGGTGAGGTGGTTGAGCGCCCAGCTAGTGTGGTTAAAGAGCTGGTTGAAAATGCTATTGATGCAGGCAGCAGTCAAATTACTATCACCATTGAAGAGGGCGGGCTCAAACTGATTCAGATAACTGACAACGGAGAAGGAATGGTGCCAGAAGATGTACCTTTGAGTTTACGTCGACATGCCACCAGTAAAATCAAAAATCAAGGCGACCTCTTTCGTATCCGAACACTAGGGTTTCGGGGTGAAGCCATGCCTTCGATTGCCTCAGTCAGTCTGATGACCATCAAAACCCAGTCCGCAGAAGCAGAGCACGGTCTTAAACTGGTGGCCAATGGTGGTGTTATTGAGCAACAAGAGATTATTTCTCGTCCTGTTGGCACACAAATAAGGGTAGAAAATCTCTTTTTTAACACCCCTGCTAGGCTCAAATACCTGAAAAGTTTGCAGGCGGAGACCTCAAGTGTCATCGATGTGGTTAACCGCCTCAGTCTAGGACACCCAGAGGTGGCCTTTACCCTAATCAGTGATGGGCGTGAGCTGACCAAGACTTCTGGGACAGGCGACCTACGCCAAGCCATCGCTGGTATCTACGGTCTGGGAACAGCACGCAAGATGATTGAGATTTCAGCCAGTGACTTGGATTTTGAAGTGTCGGGCTATGTCAGTTTGCCGGAGTTAACGCGTGCCAATCGCAACTACATCACCTTGCTGATCAATGGGCGCTATATCAAGAACTTTTTGCTCAGTCGTGCAATTTTAGATGGCTACGGGAGCAAGCTCATGGTGGGACGGTTTCCGATTGCAGTGATTGACATTCAGATTGATCCTTATTTGGCGGATGTCAACGTCCATCCGACCAAGCAGGAGGTGCGGATTTCTAAGGAAAAAGAGCTGATGGCACTGATTAAGCAAGCTATCGTAGCTAGTCTGAAAGAGCAAACATTGATTCCAGATGCCTTGGAAAATCTAGCTAAATCCAGTGTTAAACGAGCTGAAAAGCCGGTTCAGACCAGCCTCAGTCTCAAGCAGACCAACCTCTACTATGACACAGAAAAGCAGGACTTTTTCCTCAAAGATCAGCCCCAATCAGTGGTGGTTGAAGAGCAGGTTGACAATCTTGTCAAGATGGTTGACAGCCCTAGTCCGACGGCTAGTTCTGCTATTTGCCCAGAAACTGAGCAAAGACCAGCCAGTGTGCAGTTTGCCCAGAGGGAGGCAGTTAACCTAGAGGACGGGGAACATGGCTGGCAGGCGGATCGAAAGAAACTGTCGCGCTTGGTGGCTAACTTGGAGCAGGAGGAACGGTCGACCTTTCCAGAGTTGGAGTATTTCGGGCAGATGCACGGGACCTACCTCTTTGCACAAGGGCAAGGCGGGCTCTACATCATCGACCAGCACGCCGCTCAGGAGCGAGTGAAGTACGAGTATTATCGGGACAAGATTGCCGAAGTTGACAGCTCGCTCCAGCAGCTCTTAGTCCCTTATCTCTTTGAGTTTTCATCCAGTGATTTTTTGACCTTGCAGGCAAAGGCAGAGCTACTACAGGAAGTTGGCGTCAACCTCGAGCCTTACGGACAGAACACCTTTATCCTACGTGAGCACCCTATCTGGATGAAGGAAGAGGAAATCGAAAGCGGCGTCTATGAAATGTGTGACATGCTGCTGTTGACCAATCAGGTCTCCATCAAGCAGTACCGAGCAGAATTGGCCATCATGATGTCCTGCAAACGCAGCATCAAGGCCAATCACAAGCTAGACGACTACTCCGCACGGGACTTGCTGGTACAGCTCGCCCAATGTGACAATCCTTACAACTGCCCTCACGGTCGTCCTGTCCTTGTCAACTTTAGCAAGTCAGACATGGAAAAAATGTTCCGCCGCATTCAGGAAAACCACACCAGCTTACGTGAGTTAGGGAAATATTAGGTTGACAGACTTGTCAACTTGAAGGTGCTAGCAACAGCATGTTCAAGACCTTTAACACAGCAAACAGGCTCATGTCAACAGATCTTGACTCATGGCGCGTTTAATCTGTTACCTTTAGGGAGGATAAATCAATGACCATCGGGGAGCGTTTGAAGTCTCTACGACAAGAAAAGGGCTATACCCAAGACCAATTAGCCCAACTGCTGTTGCTGTCTCGTCAGACCATCATCAATTGGGAAAAAGATCGGACAGTACCGGATAGCGATAATTTGGCTCGCTTGTCAGCATTTTATGGTATTTCGGTAGATGAACTGCTAGGTCTGGCTAAGGACACGTTGCCGTTAGCTCAGCCAACTCGTCGGCATCTCTGGCGGTACCTGACGCTCTTATCAATTCTCTTGCTGGGGAGTTTGGTTGCTATCAAGGGCATGCCACTCTTTTCTCTAACACTGTTCGGGCTTCTACTCTTTTACGTTTGGTCGGAGATTTATCACACTAAACAAAAGAGGTGACCTATGTCTCATAACCGTTCTCTCGTTCCTATTGGCTACCTGTTTCTCATCAAGGGAAAACTTCTGAGCGTCATTTTTTCGCATGGTGTCCATATCTTCGTGTCTTACGGCGTCTTAGCGTTCCTTGCAGCCTATCTCTTTCGGCAAGAGTTAAGGCAGTCTTTCCAAAAAGTGACCTCCTTGGGCTGGAAAATCCTGTGGTGGCTGCTAGGTGCTTATGTTGCTATGGTTTTATTGGGTACGCTTGGCGGGTTGCTGAGTGACACCTTGCTGAGCCTATTTGGCTTAAGTGGCTATCAGTTGCAAAATGATACGGCAATAACGCAGGTTCTGGCTCGGTTTCCAAAAGTTTTGATTTTATTAGTGTTAAGGGTATTGGGTTCCTTTGTCGAAGAAGTGGTTTATCGCCATATTATTTTTGGGTGGTGTCAGAAAGTCATGCCTTATGCTCTATCGCTAAGTGTTCAGGCCTTGTTATTCGGAATGATTCACATGCATCAGCTGAGTTGGGCAGAGCTGTTCAGTGTTCTTCCTCATGCTATGAGTGGTCTAGTTTTGGGTTATCTCTATAACAAGGGACAAGGGCTCTGGCTACCTTGGTACTTGCACAGTTTTGAAAATTTGTCTGCCTTTCTGGGAAGTTTTTAAGTCATAAGTCGTGCGGAAAAAGAATGGAAAGTAAAAAGCGTCAGTCGACGCTTTTTGTTCAGTCTAAAAGTGTAAACTGCCAGCCACCCAGCCACCGCAGAGGGCTGCAGTGATGTTAAAGCCGCCCGTGTGGGCGTTGATATCCAGCACCTCACCGACAAAATGAAGCCCAGGCACCTGTTTGCTCTCTAGGGTCTTGGGGTTAATTTCTCTCAGGTCAACGCCGCCCTTGGTCACAAAGGACTTGGCTAGGCTCATCTTGCCTGTAACAGGGATAGGCAGGTGTTTGAGACGATTGAGCAGTTCCTCGCGCTCTTTGTGCGTTAACTGTTTGACCTTTTCAGAAAATGGCTGAGCGATAAAGTCCGCCATCCGTTCTGGCAGGAGGGATTTCAGGGCATTTTTCAGGGATTTTTCACGCTCGCGATCCAGATAGGTCTCAAGCTCAGATCGGCTATGGTCAGGTAAAACATCCAAATAAATGGTCTCACCTCCCTTAACAAAGGAGGATAGGCGCAGAGCAGCAGGTCCCGACAGGCCAAAATGAGTAAAGAGCAAATCGTGGGTGATGACGTGTTTGCCGTAGGATAAGGTCACTTCGTCCAAGGAGATACCTTGTAAGGCCTTGTGGGGAAAGTCTGTGAGTAAGGGGCTTTCAGCCGCCTCGAGCGCTGTGACTGCTAGCTTGAAGTGCCTAGCGATGTCATGACCAAAGCCTGTTGAGCCTGTTGAAGGATAAGATTTGCCCCCTGTTGCGACGATAAGGCGATCACAGGTCAGTTGCTCATCTGCTGATTTGACCTGAAAGGTGCCATCACTTTTTTTCACCGAGACGACCTCAAACTGGGTTCGCACCTGTCCGCCCAGCTCTGCGATTTTTCCAACCAAGCAATCAATGATGGTCTTGGATTTGTCCGTGACTGGGAACATGCGACCATGGTCTTCCTCCTTGAGTTTGACCCCATTGTCCTCAAAAAAGCGAATCAAATCATGGTTGTCAAACTGGGAGAAGACACTGTACAAGAAGCGCCCGTTGCCAGGTATACCTGCGATGAGGTCTTCTAAGGTCCCGTTGTTGGTCACGTTGCACCGACCGCCGCCTGTGCCAGAGAGTTTCTTGCCAAGTTTTCTGTTTTTATCAACCAGTAATGTCTTCTGTCCGTAGTAGCTGGAGGAAATGGCGGCCATCATGCCAGCAGGCCCGCCGCCGATAACGATTGTGTCATAATGTGTCATAGGTTTATTGTACCATAGTGCAGACAGAAAGTTGCTTATTTTATCTTAACCATAAGGGTTACCACTTTGATTGACGACAGCAGTGATGGTTTGACTGCTGCACGGCTTGTTCCATTAGCTTTCGGTAGTCAAAAAAGATGACGCAGATTATGTGTGATAGTCCATCTCCTAGTTTCAACGCAAAAAATCGAGGAGCAAGCAGCCTCGATTTTGTTTATTTTTTGCTGTAGTCGTCATAAAATTCATCATAAAATTTGTTGTACAGAGACCTTATCACGATGACGCCATGAAATAAAAAGAGAAAAAATCCGTAAAACAAGGTCGCCTGTAAGGAAAATTGTTCTTTGTAATAGAGAGCGCTGACGACAACTAAGTCAACGAAAAATAGTTGCAGTACTGCTTGATTTAGAATTTTTTTCATCCTATAACCTCCTTGAAAATGTGCCAGAAATGTTATCGTTTGCATATTATCTATCTTTATTTTATCACAAAAGTGGCAAAAAATCGATTGACAAGAAAGTCAGGATAGCTTAACGTCTAACTAATATCAAGGTTTTGTACAGGTAGCGAAGTGGATAGGTTTACTTCCCAAACCTTTCCTCTTCAGCAGGGACGAGTTTATCTTTGATTAAGGTCGAGGTGCTTTCCCAAGAATAAATCATCGCGCTGACGGTCAGAAGAAGGAGGGCACTTTTTATCCAATTCTCCCCATGTCTGAGAGCAGAAATGAGACTGCCGATACAGATTCCTGCTGCCAGCCAGAGGGCATTGAGGGTGTAACGTAAGCGTCTATCTAATTTTTTCATCTTGTCTCCTTTTGTTGTCGTAGCTTGTGGCTTATAGTAAGTTTTTGAGTTCATAGAGAGCATTCATGGCTTCCATAGGGGTCATGGTCATGACATCCATGTTTTTGAGCTTGGCTTCGATTAGAGAATCATGTCCTTGCTCAAAGAGGTCTAATTGCCCAGTGGTCTCTTTCTGCTCTCTGGTACCGTGTTTGTCTGCTCGGCTATTGTCCGATAGCGCAGGCGAAGCCGTCTCCAAGTCATGAAGGACCCTCTCCGCCCGAGATAGGAGACTGGTCGGGAGTCCAGCGATTTTGGCAACGTGTATACCGTAGGACTTGTCGGCAGGACCGTCTGCGATTTTATGGAGAAAGGTCACCTCGCCGTCTTTTTCCAGAGTGGTCACGTGAACGTTGACGAGGTGAGGCAGGGTGTCGTCTAGACTGGTGAGCTCGTGATAGTGAGTGGCAAAGAGGGTCTTTGCACCGATATGGTCATGAAGATGTTCGATGATGGATTGCGCTAGCGCCATGCCATCATAGGTAGCCGTGCCTCGACCGAGTTCGTCAAAGAGAATGAGTGACCGGTCATTGGCACGCCTGATGGCTTGATTGGCTTCCATCATTTCCACCATAAAGGTCGATTGCCCTGAAATCAAGTCATCAGAAGCACCAATACGTGTGAAAATAGCGTCAAAGAGTGGCAGGTCACAGCTCTCAGCTGCGACATAAGCTCCCATTTGCGCCATAATGACAGTGAGCGCTAGCTGCCTCATATAGGTAGACTTACCTGCCATATTGGGTCCCGTGATGAGCTGAATAGCTGTGGTCTGGTCAAGGTGAATCGAATTTGGCACATAAACCTGCTTGCCCATGACTTTCTCAACGACGGCATGTCGACCGTCAATGATGGCAATGCGAGCCTCTTGGTTAAAGGTCGGTCTGATGTAGTGATTGGTTTCTGCCACAGTCGCAAGGCTTTGAAGCACATCAACCTCGGCTAAGGTTTTGGCCAGGCTCTGCAAACGCCCAATGTAGGTCTCGACTTGCTGCCTGATACGCATGAAAATATCGTACTCCAGGCTGGCAGACTGCTCTCTGGCTTCCAGCATCTCACCCTCGATTTTGGCAAGTTCTGCTGTACCGAAGCGTTCGGAATTTTTCAGGGTCGCCTTACGGTAAAAATGGTCTGGAACATGGCTGAGCTGTGAGTTGGTCACATGGAAGTAATAGCCATCTTTGCGATTATAATCGATTTTTAGGTTGCTAATACCTGAGTTGGCGCGTTCTTTGGCTTCAATGTCTGCAATCCATCCAGTCCCTTCGCGGATGACTTTGCGGTAGCGATCCAGTTGCTCGTCAAAGCCTGTTTTGATGATGTTGCCTTCGGTTATCGTATTGGGGGCGTCAGGGTCAATAGCAGAGCTGATGAGGCTTTCTAACTCTGGCAGGCTGTCTAGACGTGTCACCAAGTCTTCCAGACAAGAAGCCCCAAAGCTTGTCAGAATTGCACGGATATAGGGCACCTGAGCCAGGGTCTGTCCCAGCTGTAGCAGGTCACGAGGGTTGGCCTTGCCAAAAGAGACTCGACTAGCCAGTCGCTCAATATCATAAACCCCACGGAAACTGTCGGTTAGATCATGACGCGTGATAAAGTCATCTAAGAAGGTCTGGATAATCTCTTGCCGATTGGTGATAGCAGTCAAGTTAATCAGGGGACGGTCTATCCATGCACGCAAGAGCCTTGTTCCCATGGCAGTCTTGGTGGCATCTAAGAGCCAAAATAAGCTCCCTTGTTTCTTATGTGTCCGACTGTTTTCCAGCAGGTCAAGGCTGGTCTTGGTCGCGTAACTCATCTGGAGATAGTCTTTTGTTTCGTAATGCACAAGAGGTTGCAGGTGCGTGAGTTCCCGTTTTTGGGTATTTTGGAGGTATTGGAGCAACTTGCCCGCAGCAGAGCGTTCAACAGCTGATAATTGCTGGTCTAATAAATGATCGGCTGTGCCCTCTGTTTTTTCCTCTGACAGGAGGAGATTGAGTTGCTTGGTCAGCAGTTGCTCTTCTGTGTTTGACAAATCATAGCCGATAACGACTTCTCTAGCTCTCAAGGTTTGGATTTCGCTGCAGATTGCCGTAAAATCACTGAGCTGGGTTGCAAAAAATTCGCCAGTAGAAACGTCCATATAAGCCAGCCCGAATTTGCCTGTAAGCCGATCGATGGCAACAAGGAAGTTATTGGCGGCGTCTGGCTTGGTCATATCAACCGCCGTGCCTGGGGTGATGACCTGAACGACATCTCTTTTGACCACACCAACAGCAGACTTAGGGTCTTCTAACTGCTCGGCTATGGCTACTTTATACCCTAAATCAATCAAGACATCAATGTACTGCTGGGCAGAATGATGGGGGACGCCAGCCATGGGAATAGGATGTTCAGCATTTTTGTTGCGGCTGGTCAAGTTGAGTTCTAAGAGTTGAGCAGCTTTGACAGCATCCTCGTAGAAAAGTTCATAGAAATCCCCCATGCGAAAGAGTAAAAAGGCATCAGGGTATTGAGCCTTGATGTCTAAATACTGTTGCATACCAGGGGAAATTTTTTCTTTAGACATGGTCACCTCCGTCAGTTCATTTTTTCCAGTATAGCAAAAATCACGATTTTTTTCAGCCTTTTTCATCTTTGCCTTAGCTTTATTTTGTGGTAAAATAAAAGGAAAAATAATTTTTGGAGACAGATTATGACTGCAAAACAACTCATCGCTCAAGAGCTGGCCAAGCATATTGACCAGTTGGACGAGCAGGCCATCGCTAACCTCTTAGAAAAACCAAAGCATGCGAGTATGGGAGACTTGGCCTTTCCGACCTTCAGTTTGGCTAAGGCTCTTCGTCAGGCACCGCAGGCTATTGCCAGCGACATCGCCGAGCAGATTGACAAGACACAGTTTGATAAGGTTGAAGCAGTTGGTCCATACCTTAACTTTTTCTTGGATAAACGACAGATTTCAGCAGAAGTGTTGTCAGAGGTCATCGCAGCGGGTGAACGTTATGGTGACCAGGCTATTGGGGCAGGACAGACCGTCGCGATTGACTTATCTAGTCCCAACATCGCTAAGCCATTTTCTATCGGACATCTACGCTCGACCGTTATCGGGGATAGTTTGGCTAAGATTTTCCAAAAAATTGGTTACAAAACTGTCCGTATCAACCACCTCGGTGACTGGGGCAAGCAGTTTGGTCTGCTCATTGTGGCTTATAAAAAATGGGGCAATGAAGAAGCAGTGAAAGCGAACCCGATTGCCGAGTTGCTAAAACTTTACGTTCGGATCAACGATGAGGCCAAGGCTGACCCTAGTCTTGACCAAGAAGGTCGGGACTGGTTCCTCAAACTGGAAAACGGCGACCAAGAAGCGCTCAAGCTCTGGCAATGGTTCCGCGATGAGAGTTTGGTGGAGTTCAACCGTATCTATGCTGAACTGGGGGTTCAATTTGACAGCCTCAGTGGTGAAGCCTTCTACAATGACAAGATGGACGAAGTGGTTGATCTGCTGGAAAGCAAGGGCTTATTGCAGCTCTCAAATGGTGCTCAGGTAGTCGATTTGACCAAGTACGGCATCGAACACCCTGCCTTGATTAAAAAATCAGATGGTGCTACGCTTTACAGCACCCGTGACTTGGCAGCGGCGCTTTACCGCAAGCGCACCTACGATTTTGCTAAGAGCATCTATGTGGTCGGTCAGGAGCAGTCTGCCCACTTCAAGCAGCTCAAAGCTGTGCTTAATGAAATGGGTTATGCTTGGCACCAAGATGTTGAGCATGTGTCCTTTGGTTTGGTGACCAAGGGTGGTCAGAAGCTCTCGACCCGTAAGGGCAATGTGATTTTGCTTGAGCCAACCATCGCAGAAGCTGTTAGCCGAGCTAAGGCGCAGATTGAGGCGAAAAATCCTCATCTGGCCGACAAAGATGCGGTGGCTCATGCTGTTGGTGTCGGTGCAATCAAGTTCTACGATCTCAAAACTGACCGTAACAATGGTTATGATTTTGATTTAGAAGCTATGGTATCTTTTGAAGGAGAAACGGGTCCCTATGTTCAGTACGCCCATGCTCGGATTCAATCAATCTTGAGAAAGGCTGATTTTCAACCAGTAGCAGGAGCTTCTTACAGCTTAGATGATGCGGATGCTTGGGAGATTATCAAACTCTTGCAGGAATTTCCAGCCACCATCACACGGGCAGCTGATAAGCTAACGCCTGACGTCATTGCTAAGTTTGCAATTAATCTCGCTCAGAGCTTTAACAAATACTATGCCCACACTCGGATTTTGGACGATAGCCCAGAACGAGATAGCCGCCTAGTGCTCAGCTATGCGACCGCTATCGTGCTTAAGCAAGCCCTCGCCTTGCTCGGTGTTGAAGCACCAGATGAAATGTAAGAAATTTTGCATGGTTATAGGTTTATTGTTCGGATAGTCCTGTTAACAGCTCATAAGGACTGACGAAAAAATTCCTCTAACCAGTAAAAATAGTTCCACATTTGCCTAAAATATGGTAAAATAGGCTGTATATTATTTTTTAAGGAGTGTGACAGCATGTCTGCAACATTTGAAAACAAAACAACCAACCGTGGTGTGATCACTTTCACCATCGGTCAGGAGCAAAGCAAGCCAGCTCTTGATAAGGCATTCAATAAAATCAAGAAAAATCTTAACGCCCCAGGTTTCCGTAAAGGCAACATTCCACGTGCCGTCTTCAACCAACGTTTTGGTGAAGAAGCTCTCTACGAGGAAGCTCTTAACAGCATCTTGCCTAGCGCTTATGAGGCTGCTGTTGCGGAGCTTGGTTTGGACGTGGTTGCCCAACCAAAAATCGATATCGCTTCTATGGAAAAAGGTCAAGACTGGACCATCACAGCTGAAGTGGTGACGAAGCCAGAAGTAAAACTTGGTGACTACAAAAACTTGGCTGTCGACGTCACTGAAACCAAAGAAGTAACTGACGAAGAAGTAGATGCTAAAATCGAGCGTGCGCGTCAAAACTTGGCTGAATTGGTCGTTAAAGACGGTGCGGCTGAGGACGGTGACACTGTTGTTATCGACTTCGTTGGTTCTGTTGATGGTGTTGAGTTTGACGGCGGTAAAGGTGAGAACTTCTCACTAGCGCTTGGTAGCGGTCAATTTATCCCAGGCTTCGAAGACCAGTTGGTTGGTAGCAAGGCTGGTGAGACGGTCAATGTTAACGTGACTTTCCCAGAAAACTATCAGGCAGAAGATTTGGCTGGCAAAGACGCCCTCTTTGTCACAACTGTCCATGAAGTCAAAGCTAAAGAAGTTCCTGCCCTTGATGACGAATTGGCAAAAGACATCGACGAAGACGTTGAAACTCTTGACGACTTAAAAGCGAAGTATCGCAAAGATTTGGAAGCTGAAAAAGCTGTTGCTTATGACGATGCGGTCGAAGGGGCTGCGCTCGAACTCGCTGTCGCTAATGCAGAAATCGTTGACCTCCCAGAAGAAATGGTTCACGACGAAGTTCACCGTGCCATGAACGAGTTTATGGGCAACATGCAACGCCAAGGTATTTCACCAGACATGTACTTCCAGTTGACAGGAACAACACAAGATGACCTTCACAAGCAATTTGAAGGCGATGCTGAAAAACGTACTCGTACAAATCTTGTTATCGAAGCGATTGCTAAAGCAGAAGGCTTTGAGGCAACTGATGAAGAAATCGAAAAAGAAATCAACGATTTGGCAACAGAATACAACATGCCAGTTGAACAAGTGCGTAGCCTCCTTTCACCAGAGATGCTCAAGCACGATGTTGCGATGAAAAAAGCAGTTGAAGTGATCACCAGCACAGCAACTGTCAAATAAATTTAAAAAATCCGTCCCCTTGGGCGGATTTTTTATCTTACAAGTTCTGATTGGCAATCTCCCAGTCCCCGTGGTAAGGGACTTTTTGATCATTGATGATTTGGTAGGCATCCCTGCCTTTGCCAGCGATGATAACAGCATCCTGACTGGTTTTGGTTTGTGAGAGGGCAAGTCGGATAGCTGTTTCACGGTCCACTTCGATGGTGACAGGACGGTTAATGTGGCTAGCGATTTCTTGGCAGATGGCAAAAGGATCTTCTCGGTTGGGGTCATCTGCCGTTAAAATAATCTGTAGTTTAGGGTAGTGATTGATGACGCGCCCAAAATCGGCACGGCGACTTTCAGCCTTATTGCCTGTCGAGCCGATAATGAGAAAGGCTTGTCCTGTTTGGGCAGTCGTCACAACCTTGATGAGTTTGTCGAGGCTGTCACCGTTGTGAGCATAGTCAACAAAAACCTTGGCACCGTTCGCTTGAGTTAGAATCTCCATCCGACCTGGCACGGTGGTTTGAGCGATGCCTAACCTGATGTCAGTTAAGCTAGCCCCCAATCGTAGACAGGCTAATCCAGCAGCGATAGCATTGTCTTGGTTGAAATCCCCCAGCAGTTGGATGCTGTACTGCCCAGCTAATTTTCCTGTCGCTGTAAAGTCAAAGGCAGATGAGGTCACGACACGGTTATTAGAACCCTTACCGTAAGTGTCAAGGTCTTTGTCTGCTACTTGCTCGAGCACCGCAGCGGCATGGTCCATGCCTGCGTTGATGATGACCGCTCGGCTATTGTCCAATAAGAGTCGCTTGTGAGCGAAATAGTCCTCAAAATTCGGGTGCTCAATGGGGCTGATATGGTCGGGCGTGATATTGAGAAAGACCCCAACATCAAAGGTTAGTCCGTAGACCCGCTTGGTCAGGTAGGCTTGGCTGGACACCTCCATGATGAGGTGGGAGCGACCGTTTTGGACCGCCTCAGCCATCATGGCAAAGAGGTCCAAACTCTCTGGCGTGGTCAGCTGGGACTTGAAAAAGGTCTCGCCGTCTAGGGTTGTGCTCATGGTTGACAGCAGGGCAGGTTTGTGGCTTTGGCGCAAGATATGGTAGGCAAAGTAGGCAGCAGTAGTCTTGCCCTTAGTGCCCGTAAAGCCCAACAGTTTCAGCTTATCTTGAGGGTTGTCGTAAAAGCGCATGGCAACCAGGCTCATGGCACGTTTGACATCTTTGACGACAATAGCAGAGCAGGCAACATCGTAGGTTTTTTCTGCCACATAATAGGTCAGACCAGCCTGAACAGCCTGCTCCAGATAAATAGGGTCAAAGCCAGCCCCCTTGACGAAAAAGAGGGTATCTGCATCGACCTGACAGCTATCGTAGCTGAGTTTGGTAAAACTGGTGTCAGCCCAGCTAGGAGCGAGAGTGACAAGGTTGTCATCTGCTTTCAATATCTCGAAAATCTCTAATAGGTTTATCATACCTCTATTGTAAACCCAAAGTTGGCATTTTACAAGTGACAGGTAAAAGTTTATAATAAAAAGATAGACTATAGAAAGATTAGGATAACACGTGCTAGAAGAAAACAGTCAAACAAACCAGCTCAGCCGAGAAGAGAAGATGTTGCGAGGGACAGCTTGGTTGACTTTCGCTAACATCGCAGGACGTTTGCTAGGGGCAGTTTATATCATTCCGTGGTATGCTTGGATGGGTAAGGTTGCAGCACCACAAGCTAACGCTCTTTATGGCATGGGCTACACCCTCTATGCTACTTTTTTGGTGCTATCCACGACAGGGATTAACACAGCAATTTCAAAACAGATTGCTAAGTATAATGCGATTGACCAAGAAGCCAAAGGGATTGGACTGGCGAAACAATTTATCGGCATCATGTTCCTGTCGGGTCTTATTTTCGCCTCTATTTTGTACCTTGGGGCACCGGTCTTATCACGGTTGTCAGGCGCAGAACAGACTTTAGTTCCTGTGCTTAGAAGCTTGACTTTGGCTGTTCTGGTCTTTCCGATGATGAGTGTGTGTCGAGGTATTTTTCAGGGTTATCACCATGTTAAACCAAATGCTCTGAGTCAGTTAGCAGAACAGCTTATCCGTGTCATTTGGATGCTGTTGACCACCTTTTACATCATGAAAATGGGGTCAAAAGACTACGTGTCAGCTGTCACCCAATCGACATTTGCTGCCTTTGTTGGCATGTTAGCTAGCTTTGCTGTGTTGGGGTATTACTTTTGGCAGTCTGGGCTCTTGAGTAAATTCCTGAAAGCATCGCCAATTAAGGTGCAGTATCAGGAAAGTTTGCAACTCATCAAAGAAACGTTTCGGACAGCGATTCCGATGATTTTGACAGGAGTTGCCATTCAGCTGTACCAGTTAATCGATCAAGCAACCTTTGTTAACGTTTTGTCATTCCTCACGGAAGATAGTAAGGAGCGCCTGACCGTCATTTATGCCTACCTATCTGCCAATCCCAATAAGATAGTTATGCTGATTGTGGCGGTAGCGATTACGATTGGTGATGTCGGCATCCCATTATTGACGGAGAGCCACATCAAGGGAGATAAGCGCGGGGTTGCTCGTCTGATGCTCAATGGTTTTCAAATGCTGACAGTCTTTGCTCTGCCTGCATTGATGGGGGCTATTCTACTGGCAGAACCACTTTACGTTGTCTTCTATAACCCGTCAGAAAATCTCGCCATAGGCTTGTTTATCGCGACACTTGCCCAGACCTTCTTGCAGTGTGCCTATTTTGCCCTATCACCGATCCTACATGCGGTCAATGAAAGCCGGGCGGCAGTCCGCTATTTCTACTATGGTGTGGTGGTGAAGTTGCTCACTCAACTGCCCTTATTATTCCTGTTTCAGGCTTATGGGCCAGTGTTATCAACAGCTTTAGCCCTGTTAGTCCCATCAATCCTCTTCTATCGTCACTTGCGTGCGGTTACTCAGTTTAATCCCAACATTTTAGTTAGAGATACTGCCCTCATCGCTCGCAATACCCTGCTCATGTGTGTGCCTGTTTTTGTCATTTATTGGGGCTTGAGTTTGGTTATCCAACCGTCTAGCCGTTTACTGGCGACTGTTCACCTTGTTGTTGGTGCAAGTGTAGGAATGATGGTCTATGGGTATCTATCTCTCAAAACACGCAGCCTCGATAAGTTGCTAGGTCAACGCGCCCAACGTTTAAGGGACATTTGCCGGATTCGTTAACGCTTAAAGCGGTTTAGACAGCTGTGTTAAACAATGAAGTAATCGCGCGGCATAAAAATCGAATAAATAATAAGACTGTGAGAAAAAGGCATAAGGTCAAGGGTGAGGGCTTGATCTTATGCGCTTTTTGTTATGATTGAAATTCTCTTGTATCGTTATCAGTGCTATTTAATCCTTATGGGTAGCTAACTTGGTTTTTTAGACGATCGTCTAGTGTTGTTGTCTTTGTTGCTGTTTCAAAAACTACTTCTAAAGAACGGCTAACGGTGATGTCTGTCCTGATAGGAGTGGCGTGAAAAAACTTTGTTTTTGCTCTGCTATTGTTCCGAAATCATGGTAAAATAGAAAGAAAAAGAACAAATGGAGATGGTTATGGATTATAAGGAATTGAAATTAGAGACGCAGCTGGCGCAGGCAGGTATTCGGGTGGACAAGCAGACTGGGGCTTTGGTGTCGCCTATCCACTTCTCAACGACCTACCAGCACCCAGAGTTTGGTCAGTCGACAGGTTTTGACTACACCCGCACTAAAAATCCTACCCGCACTAACTTGGAGCGAACCCTGGCGGCGATTGAGGGAGCAGATTATGCGGTGGCGACTAGCTCAGGCATGAGTGCGCTTATGCTGGCCATGGAGATTTTCCCTGTGGGGGCAAAAGTGCTAGCCTGCCGTGACCTTTATGGTGGGTCCTTCCGCTGGTTTGATAAGGTAGAGCAGCAAGGGCGGTTTCGTTTTGTCTATGCCAATACAGAAGATGATATGCTGACGTTACTGGATGAGACGGTGGATGTGGTTTTCATCGAAACACCGACCAATCCTCTGATGAACGAGTTTGATATTGCGACAATTGCTGCCAAGGCTAAGACTGTTGGAGCTAAAACCGTCGTTGATAATACCTTCTATACACCGATTTACCAGCGACCAATTGAATTGGGGGCAGATTTAGTCATTCACTCGGCGACCAAGTATTTGGGGGGGCACAACGATGTGCTGGCTGGAGCTGTGATCACTAATGATCAAGCCATTTACGATCAGCTCTTTTTCAATCTCAACACGACAGGGATTGTCTTGTCGCCTTTTGACAGTTACATGCTCATGCGAGGGCTCAAGACCCTCAAACTCCGTATGGAAAAAGCTACCGCTAATGCCCGTGATCTGGTGAGCCATCTGAAGAGCTCTCCTCACATCAAGGAAGTCCTTTATCCAGGGAAGGGTGGCATGCTGTCCATCAAGCTGCAAGATGAGCGCAAGATTCCAAGTTTGCTCAATAAGTTACAGATTTTCACCTTTGCGGAAAGTTTGGGTGGGGTTGAGAGTTTAATCACTTATCCGACGACCCAAACGCATGCGGATATTCCTGCTGAGACCCGTCATGCCTACGGTTTGACTGACGACTTGCTCCGTCTGTCCATCGGTATTGAGGATGTGACTGATTTGATTTGGGATTTAGAACAGGCGCTAGCTGACTAGGGATGATAAGATGCCAAAAACAGAAGCAGTTATCTTAACCAATATGTGTATGGTGACAGATGGCACCAAGGTCTTGGTGCAAAACCGTAAAGACCCTGATTGGCCTGGGTTGGTTTATCCAGGTGGGATTGTGTCATAATAATGACAGGTGCTTAAAACGCTGTTAAATCGAGGATTTGAGCGTTCTACAATCTGTTCTTAAGGAGGATATTATCACATTTAGAAAATATAATTGCTTAGGCAAGAACAATTTAGAGTGTTCTTGCCTTTTTTATTTTACAGGGAGGAAAATAGTGGAACTTGCAGAATCAACTCGACTTGGTGTTGTTAGCTATCTCATGATTGTTATGGGAGTTACATCATCTAAAGCAACAGACATGTTGAAAGAATTAGAAACAAGTGGGCTGGTTAATATTGCTACAACTGGTCAACTAGCACTCAAAGAATTGGAGGACAATCATGAAACGCATTAGTGCAAATCAGTATCAAACATCAGAACGGTATTACAAGCTCCCAAAACTCTTATTTGAGAGTGAGCGATACAAGGACATGAAGCTTGAGGTTAAAGTCGCTTATGCCGTCTTAAAAGACCGTTTGGAACTGTCCCTAAGTTCAGGTTGGATTGATGAAGACGGTTCAATCTATCTCATCTATTCCAATTCTAGTTTAATGGAGCTTCTTGGGTGTTCTAAGTCCAAACTCCTGTCCATCAAAAAATCCTTGAGAGATTTTGGCCTTATTGAGGAAGTCCAACAGTCATCCAGTGAAAAAGGACGGCTCGCAAACAAGATTTATCTGGGTGAGTTGGAACATGAACTTACCCCCGTCTTAAATTCAGACGGGGGTGGTGTTAAAAAAACACTAGGGGGGTCTCAAAATCAGACGGGCCCCGTCTTAAATTCAGCCCCTAGTGAGACTGAACATAGTGAGACTAAAGAGAGTGATTGTCTTTCAGAGGATGAGGAGGAAAAAGGGCTCACTCGTAAAGTGGATAAGCCAACCACCTATGACAAGGACTATATTTACCAATTGGTCTATGACCAGCTGATTCGTGAGAAGTTTTCTAAGACAAGTGCAGAGTTTGTTATGAGGCATTTTGAGACTAGGTATCAGTATGCTTTGGAGAACATGAGATTTGCCAGAACGACAGAGACTATAGCTGAGTATGTCTTTAATGGCATTCTGGCAGAGTGGAATAAGGAACGCCGACAAGAACAGGAAAGGAGGTGAGAACCATGTGGTGGAAAATTTTGCTAGGCATGTGGATATTGTCGCTCATTGTATTAGCGATTGAGTTTAAGAACGCTCCAGAAATGGAGGACCATATCTAACCAAGGCTTTACGAGAAGTAAGGTCTTTTTTGATATCCGAAAGGAGAAACAGATGAATTTTTTTGATTGCTTTGCAGGGATTGGGGGCTTTCGTTTAGGCATGGAAAGCCAGGATCATACCTGCATCGGATTTTGCGAAATTGACCGTTTCGCCAGACAAAGCTACCAAGCCATTCACGACACGACAGGAGAATTAGAATACCATGACATTACCCAAATCACCGATGATCAACTCAGAGAACTCCGAGGACAAGTGGACGTCCTCTGTGGGGGTTTTCCTTGCCAAGCCTTTTCTCTCGCAGGCAGACGATTGGGATTTGAGGACACTAGAGGGACTCTCTTCTTTGAGCTTGCTCGATGTGCCAAGGAAATCCAACCACCTTATCTATTTTTTGAAAACGTCAAGGGGCTACTCAGTCACGACCAGGGACGGACGTTCGCCACAATCCTCACCACACTGGATGAACTGGGGTATCATGTCGAATGGCAGGTGCTTAACAGTAAAGATTTTGGCCTTCCCCAAAACAGGGAGCGGGTCTTTCTTATCGGACATTCTCNCCAAAACAGGGAGCGGGTCTTTCTTATCGGACATTCTCAAAAGCGAGGTTTCCGACCAGTATTTCCTCTCCGAGGACAAGGTAGCCCAGCTCATCTTGACCGACTAGGCAATGTCAATCCATCAGGTCAGGGCATGAGTGGGGAGGTCTATCTCTCGACAGGTCTATCTCCAACCTTAACCGTAAATAAGGGTGAGGGAGTTAAGATTGCCATTCCTGTTTTAACACCAGACAGGCTTTATAAAAGACAGAACGGCAGACGATTCAAGGCTAATCAAGACCCTATGTTTACCCTAACGGCTCAAGACAGGCATGGGGTACTAGTGGCTGGAAATTTGCCGACTAGCTTTGATCAAGCAGGACGAGTTTATCATACAGAAGGTCTTTCCCCGACCCTCACCACCATGCAGGGTGGGGATAAGATTCCAAAAGTCTTATTACGTCACGAAGCGCCACACTTAAAAATCCGTGAGGCGACTAAGCAAGGCTATGCCAAGGCGACAGTTGGCGATTTGGTTAACCTATCCTATCCCAAGTCTAACTCTAAACGTGGACGGGTAGGCAAACAGATGGCCAACACCCTAACGACCAGCTCCCAACAAGGTGTCGTTATCGCAGCCCTGGAATACCGCAAGGACAAATGGTTTGAGGTGACAGGATTTTTGGTGGGAGACAAGCTCTATCGTTTGAGGATTCGCAAGCTCACCCCAAGAGAGTGTTTTCGCCTACAAGGCTTTCCAGATTGGGCATTCGACCAAGCAGAGGCGGTTTCAAGCAAGAGCCAACTCTATAAGCAGGCTGGAAACAATGTCTCAGTTCCTGTTATCGCTGCTATCGCAGGAGAATTAAAGAAATTGGAGGAGAACTATGAAACTACTACATAAAGAATCCATCAGAACCTGTTCAGAGTTGGATGAGGCTATCCATCAAGCAGAGGTGGAGCGACTGACAGAAAGGCTCCTTTCCTTGCCCAACTATGATTGCGAAATGATTGTGACCTTTGAGGATGACTACCACAAGGAGATGAACCTCCCCCTCTTTTACGAATCCAATCTCCATCGGGTTTTTGAGTTTTTGGAGGAAAGGGACATCAAAAACGGAGTGGATACCTTGGTAACGAATGACAATCATCTGGCTTTCAGAACTTATGGAGAAAACTATACTCATGAAGGCAAAGAAGGAATTCTGACGAGCCTTGTTGTTAGATGTTATGGTGAAGGGAGAGTGCCCATTGATATGAGTCGACCCTTTGCGACGGTGTCTCAATCAGAAATTGGTTTGAATAAGGAGGAAAGCTGTGTTGCGGATTTTCCTGGGCAAGAATAAGGCTAGAAATAAAACAGTTCTGGAACAGTTGGAAAAGTATGGAGTTTGTTATGAAGCTCATCACGTAGAAGATTTAGATAAGCCAACTTTGCTTGAGATGATGAGTTATTCTGTGGATTGTTTTGAGTTTTTGAGTTCAGCCATGTTGCGCTTTAAGCGAAGCGACTACATGACGACCAAGCAACTGATATACTTAATTTTGAGTAAGAAAGTTACTAGCTTACGCTTACCCCTTGCCATACACAACAAAAGAGTCTATCCCGACCTCAGCCCTGATGATCTACGTACCTTTATCCCACGAAAGCTAAAATTAGAGGGCTTTCGCCAGACCCTGAAAGAACAGTCGGAGGTCTAACATGGCTGAATTATTTTGGGAGAATGTTGAAATATTGTTAGCTGAACGACAGATGACTTGGGCCGATTTGACCCGCAAGATGTTTGTGGGAGCCTATCAGTATCCGAGTGAGTTCAATCGGCTGTACCAGAAAATCCGCCACTACAAGTCGGCAGGTCAAATGCCTCAGACCAAGTGGGTGGAAAAGATAGTGAGTGTTTTGGAGGTAGATTATGAAGACTTGTTTCGCAGGTAAAGGCATAAATCTTCTAATCCTTTACCTCTACCAGTATGGAAATGCGGCTATCGTATCGTCTTTCCAAGCAGGAAAGCTATCTCTAGCAGTCACAATTCTGTGCCAGCTTCTATACCTAACAAGTGTAATTTTGCTGGTCAGAAAGTCGCCTAGTCAAGTTTCACACAAGACAAGACTAGCTTGGGTCTTGGAGTGTTTGAGCCTAATGGTGGTCTTGTCCACTCTTATTGGTTT
>NZ_JBGTZB010000033.1:0-21007 GCF_041807825.1 Streptococcus sp. E24BD
AAAACCAAGGACTATGTCCACTGGTGGAACCATCATCGCATTCACGGTAGTCTCGATTACCAAACACCTATGGTTAAGCGAGTTATCGCTTAACAAAAACACTTTATAAAAATTGTACAGAAAAGAGGTGCCTTTTCACAAGTGATATCTCTCGTGTTTCCAAAGGTGCTAAGGTTGATGTGGCACTGACAGGTGTGAATAGCCAAAAATATGGAACCTTAAAAGGGAAGGTTAGACAGGTTGATTCAGGGACAATTGCCCAAGAAACAAAAGAGGGCAATATCAGTCTTTATAAAGTTATCATAGAATTGCATTCACTAACACTAAAGCACAAGAGTGATACGATTATCCTTCAAAAAGACATGCCAGTTGAAGTTAGAATAGTATATGATAAAGAAACTTATCTTGATTGGATTTTAGAAATGTTGAGTTTCAAACAATAATTTGGGTTTAGCCCTTAGATGACCTATAAAATACAATAAGACAGAGAAAGGTTGTCTTATCTAGGTAGCTACGGAGATATAAACTAAGTTGTCTATCACTTGTTAGGGAAATTCCCTAACCCTGTTAAATTAAGAGGAGAAGAAAAAATGGAACTCGTATTACCAAGTAACTATGTTGCCCTTGAGCAAGAGGAGATGATGTATCTTGAGGGAGAAGGTTGGGTTGCAGATGCATTTGCTATTGGTGGAGGAGTTATAAAAGGCTTTGTATGGGCAGTTCAAATGGGGACATATGGAAGTGCTTTAGGAACTGTAACTCTACCTATAGTAGGAACGGTTTCTGTGGGAACGCTAGCAGCAATCTCAGGAGCTGTTACAGGATATGTTACAGGCTATAGAACAGGTCGTTGGTTAGGACAGTGGATTGAGACAAATATTCTTGGATGGAGATGAGATGTTCAATAAACTGACCTTTGATAAGATTTCAAGAGTTATCTTTGCAATACAACCTATATCGATTCTATTCTTTTTTATTCAACTTGAATCTTGGTGGTATTTCTTTATACTATCAACCTTGTTTTTACTAGACTTTCTATATGTTATCTACTTTATTTGTTATTACTTTTATAAAAAATGTAGTTTAAAATAAGTAAATTGATTTTTTACTGAAGGTACACTCTGAAAAGGCAACCCTTTTCAATTCATATCGGAAATGCTTTTGCAAATACAATCATTAGAAGCATTGCATCAGGTGGAATTGGTGCAGGAGCAGATTGGATATTTACTAATGTTATTGATGGCTGGGATGGAAAACGTGATAATCAATTAAGAGTAGGATAGTCTTATGAAGATTATTCTAGTTTCGATTGTTCTTGCATTTATCTATCATAAACTTTCAGAACGCATTAGGAATAGCTATTTTGATTTTGCTGTGTTCCTATTATTGATTGCTACTCATTTTATCTGGGACTATTACTTTTTGCCAATTGAAATAATAGTTGCTTTAAGTGGTGTAAATGTGATATCAATCTTTTTAAAGAAACTACAAAAAAAATAGCAATTTATAATGAGACTGATATTAGGTGGTGCAGCAGTTGTTGGCACAGCTGTATACTTCACAGGGAAACATTATAAATTCTGGTGATGAAATTACCTAACGAAAATGCTATTTTGATGGTCGTTATACTTCTTATTATGTTAGTTATAACAAGTATTTTGGGTATGGCGAATAAGTTTATTTTAAGTAAATATACTCATAAAAAAATAAAAATTAGGGAAATTCCTTAACTCTGTTTAATTAAGAAAGGAGAATTCTTATGGAATTAGTATTACCAAACAATTATGTTGTTCTTGAACAAGAAGAGATGATGTATCTTGAGGGGGGAGTATCTGTACCTAATGGTGCTCTAGCTTTTGGTGTTAATTCCGCCATTAACGCTACAATTGCATATTTTATGGGTGGTGGCGGAGGAATTGCTTTATTTAAGGCTGCGATAAAAGCTGTTGGTCGACAAACATTTACTAGATACCTAAGAGGAGCCTTAATAAACTTTATAGGTGTTCAAGCTGCAAATAGAATTTCTGGAACAGTTGTTGGTTTTGTCTTAGGAACAGGAGGCTTGAGTGTCGGTGGGATGTTAGCGAGACATTTGGATTCAGGAGATAAACATCCAAATAACGGCTGGTGGGATATTACATAATTTATGTGGCAAAAATATTTTTTAATCATCATAGCTCTTATTGGAGTACTACTTGTATTACTTAGCATGTATGTCATTCCATATATTGAAAAATATAAGGAAATGGAATTACCAATCTTTTTAATTGGGGTGATTATAATACTGGGATCTTTATTTTTAATAAACCTTAGGGATTTCTAGAATCAACTTTGCAATACAACCTTGAAAAGGCACCCCTTTTCACATTGTTCCCTTAAAGCAGGGGATGTCACTTCAACAAGGCCAAACAGTAGCTGAGGTTTCTGGAAAAGAAAAAGACTACTATGTGGAAGCATTTGTATATGCAAGTGATATTTCTCGTGTTTCCAAAGGTGCTAAGGTTGATGTGGCACTGACAGGTGTGAATAGCCAAAAATATGGAACCTTAAAAGGGAAGGTTAGACAGGTTGATTCAGGGACAATTGCCCAAGAAACAAAAGAAGGCAATATCAGTCTTTATAAAGTTATCATAGAATTGAATTCACTAACACTAAAGCACAAGAGTGAGACGATTATCCTTCAAAAAGACATGCCAGTTGAAGTTAGAATAGTATATGATAAAGAAACTTATCTTGATTGGATTTTAGAAATGTTGAGTTTCAAACAATAATTTGGGTTTAGCCCTTAGATGACCTATAAAATATAATAAGACAGAGAAAGGTTGTCTTATCTAGGTAGCTACGGAGATATAAACTAAGTTGTCTATCACTTGTTAGGGAAATTCCCTAGCTCTGCTTATTTACAAGGAGAATTCTTATGGAATTAGTATTACCAAACAATTATGTAGCTCTTGAACAAGAGGAAATGATGTATCTTGATGGGGGCGATTGGATAAGAGATGCCGCAATTGGAGTTGTTGCTGCAACAGTAGGTGCTATTGTTGGTCATGGAGTTCGTCATAGTTTAGTAGGAGCTGCTATTCGATTAGCAGGTGGCTGGGTAGCAAATACAATTAATGCATTGGTGTTATCAGCGTGGCTTAATCCAGGAGGTGCAATAGCTGTAGTAGGTGGTGCAGCAGTTGTTGGCACAGCTGTATACTTCACAGGGAAACATTATAAATTCTGGTGATGAAATTACCTAACGAAAATGCTATTTCGATGGTCGTTATACTTCTTATTATGTTAGTTATAACAAGTATTTTGGGTATGACGAATAAGTTTATTTTAAGTAAATATACTCATAAAAAAATAAGAATAAGGAATGATTTGCACAAAATATTTCAAGAGTTTTGTGAGAGGGAAGATGTAGATGAACCTAAAATTGTTGAATCGAATTCTTTCTGGTATCGACCTATAATTCATACAGTTGGAGTAAAAAATTTTGAGAGTAGCTATTTGATAGATGCCTTTGCTTTTGTACATGAATTATATCATTCCAAAGATAGAAATAGACTTTTAAAAATACAATCTATTGTATCTATTTATACTTATCTGATATCAGTATTATTGAAAATAATAGCACTATATTCAATCTGGTTCGGAAAAAAATATTTCATGTTTAAACCGATATTAATAATTGATGTAATCATATTGCTAACATGTTTACTTCTTACATTGATTGTAGAGTCATATGCATCTAATGAAGCAATCTCATTTTTAAAGGAAAATAAGTACATACAAAAAAAACAATTAGTGGAATCTATCGCATTTTATGCTAAACTTAGCTATTGTTATCAGTTTATTGCCTATATTTTATTATCAATCATTCTATTCTATCTCATATGAATAAGTTATATACTTGAGAAACTATTTTGTCACAATAAAATTAGGTAACTATACACCAGTTTACACCAACCACAATATGTAGTATTTTCAACAATACCCAAAAAGGCGATTTCCTTTTGGAAATCGTCTTTTATTTAGGCTCTTTGTCAACTGTAGTGGGTTGACCCACTTAACACCGAGAGAGTACAGTTCTTGTCTTCTCTCGTTTTATGTTTATGGCAATGAAAATGCGAGTTTTGAAGTTTTCAAAGTTTCTGAAACCAAAGGCGTTGCGCTTAATAACCTTGATGATGTTGTTGGTTGCTTCAATCTTGGCGTTAGAGTAGGGCAATTCCAAGGCATTGACAATCTTGTCCCTACCCTTCAAAAATGTTCTAAAAACTGTCTTGAAAAGGCAACCCTTTTCTGTACAATTTTTATAAAGTGTTTTTGTTAAGCGATAACTCGCTTAACCATAGGTGTTTGGTAATCGAGACTACCGTGAATGCGATGATGGAAGAAGTAGATAGGAGAGAATATCATGAATAAAGACACAATCAAGCGTTTAGTGAAGCAGTTAGGAATTGGTGCTCTTATCGGAGGACTGGTTGGATTTTTGCTTGGGTATTTTGGCTTACTTGAGAAAACCGTGGTTGTTAGTGAGACTTTGCTACAAGATTTAGCTCACCTGTTTGGATATTTGGGCTTAGGCTTAGGTCTGGTGCTTAGCGGTTACTTAACGGTCCGAGTGAAGCATGGGGTTAAGCAATATCTAGAAGTCAGTGAAGAGGAGGTTGATGAGAACCTTTATCGCCAGGTTAACCGTTATCATGGCTATGCGATGGTGGCAATTGGTGTATCAATAATTTTTGCCTTTTTGCTGCTGTTCTTGGGCTATCAGGTGACTGTTTTTGACGATAGTGCTAGCTTAGTGATTCCTATTTTTGGACTTTTAGGTCTAGTCATTGCGATTGGTTTACAGATGTACCTGCTGAAACTATACAACAGCTTACGTGGGATTGAGATGAGTTTATTACCCACAGTTAAAGAGCTAAAGAATAATGTGATGCAGCAGGATGAGGCCGAACTGCAAGCCAATTACAAGATGGCTTTTGAAACGGTGCTAGACTTGTCTAATGTCGTTATTCCTACACTTTATATTGTGCTATTTTTCCTCGCTCAGTTGACTAAGCAGAGCCCTCTGATGGGTTTCGTTGTTTTAGCAACCATTCACCTTTACATTATGATTAAAAACATCAAGATGACCAGAGAGTTTTATAAATAAGCCTTAAAGATCTGGTCTTTGGCAGATGAAAATCACCGTAAGGGATTTCCAAAACTTTCCATAAACCTATTTTTTATCTTGAAAATAAATGGAGAGTATGGTATAATCTTAACTTGTAAGGGTTATCATCTTGATTACCCAAAAAACAACAATACATAAAGGAGAACCATTATGGCTTCTAAAGATTTCCACATCGTTGCTGAAACAGGTATTCACGCACGTCCAGCTACTTTGCTTGTGCAAACAGCTAGCAAGTTTGCTTCTGACATTACCCTTGAGTACAAAGGCAAATCTGTTAACTTGAAATCAATCATGGGCGTGATGAGCCTTGGTGTTGGTCAAGGTGCTGATGTGACCATCTCAACAGAAGGTGCTGATGCTGACGATGCTATCGTTGCCATCGAAGAAACAATGACAAAAGAAGGGTTGATCTAAACATGACAGATAAGCTGAAAGGAATCGCAGCGTCTGATGGCGTTGCAGTTGCTAAGGCCTATCTACTTGTTCAACCGGACCTGTCTTTTGAGACTATTACAGTTGAGAACACAGGTGCAGAAGAGGCTCGTCTCGATGCGGCGCTTGCCAAGTCACAAGACGAGCTTTCTGCTATCCGTAACAAGGCAGTAGATACCCTTGGTGAAGAGGCAACAGCAGTTTTTGATGCGCATTTGATGGTTCTTGCAGACCCAGAAATGGTTGGTCAGATTAAAGAAACGATTCGTGCTAAGCAAGTTAATGCAGAAGCTGGTCTTAAAGAAGTAACGGACATGTTTGTCAATATCTTTGAGAGCATGGACGACAACCCATATATGCAGGAGCGTGCAGCAGATATTCGCGACGTGGCTAAACGTGTCTTGGCTAACTTGCTTGGAGTGAGTTTGCCAAACCCGGCGACTATTTCAGAAGAGTCTATCGTGATTGCCCATGACTTGACTCCGTCTGATACAGCTCAGTTGGATAAGAACTTTGTCAAGGCTTTCGTCACTAATATCGGTGGACGGACGTCACACTCTGCCATCATGGCGCGTACCCTTGAGATTGCTGCCGTTCTTGGAACCAACAACATCACTGAAATCGTGAAAAACGGTGATATCTTGGCGGTTAATGGTATTACAGGCGAGGTTGTTATCAACCCATCAGATGATGAGATTGCAACATTTAAGGCAGCGGGCGAAGCCTATGCCAAGCAAAAAGCAGAGTGGGCACTCTTGAAAGATTCTCAAACCGTAACAGCGGATGGCAAGCACTTTGAGCTTGCAGCTAATATCGGTACACCAAAAGACGTTGAAGGGGTAAATGACAACGGTGCAGAGGCAGTCGGTCTCTACCGTACAGAGTTCCTCTATATGGACTCTCAGGATTTCCCGACAGAAGACGAGCAATACGAAGCCTACAAGGCAGTTCTTGAAGGCATGAACGGCAAGCCAGTTGTGGTTCGGACCATGGACATCGGTGGTGACAAGGAGTTGCCATACTTTGACATGCCACATGAAATGAACCCATTCCTTGGTTTCCGTGCCCTTCGTATCTCTATCTCTGAAACAGGTGATGCCATGTTCCGTACACAAATCCGTGCACTTCTTCGTGCGTCTGTACACGGACAACTTCGCATCATGTTCCCAATGGTGGCGCTCTTGAGCGAGTTCCGTGCAGCGAAGAAAGTCTTTGACGAAGAAAAGGCGAAGTTGCATGCAGAAGGCGTTGCAGTAGCAGACGATATCCAAGTTGGTATCATGATTGAAATCCCTGCAGCAGCTATGTTGGCGGATCAATTTGCTAAAGAAGTGGACTTCTTCTCCATCGGTACTAACGACTTAATCCAATACACCATGGCAGCTGACCGTATGAACGAGCAAGTCTCTTACCTCTATCAACCTTACAACCCATCTATCTTGCGCTTGATTAACAATGTGATCAAAGCAGCGCATGCCGAAGGCAAATGGGCTGGTATGTGTGGTGAGATGGCGGGTGATCAGCAAGCTGTACCGCTTCTGGTTGGTATGGGCTTGGATGAGTTCTCCATGTCAGCGACTTCTGTGCTTCGGACACGTAGCTTGATAAAAACTCTCGATACCAAGAAGATGGAAGAGTATGCTCACCGTGCCTTGACCGAATGTTCAACAGCAGAGGAAGTGCTTGAACTGCAGAAAGAATATGTGACGGTTTAAAATAACAAAATAAAAGAGGCTGGGACTTTTTTGTCCTAGGCTCTTCTTTTGTATGTTGGATTATATAGATGAATCTTAGCAGTATGTTACTCAATAACTTCCAATAATCGTATCTACTGTTGAGCGGTCAAGGGTTTTGACCAGGGCTTGGAGGAAGTTTTGGGCTTCTAGGAAATCATCAAGGGCATAGAGGGTCTGATGGGAATGGATGTACCTGGCGCAAACGCCGATCGTTGTGGAAGGGACACCGCCATTTTTCAGATGCGCAGCCCCTGCATCTGTACCGCCCTTACCACAGTAATATTGGTACTTGATGCCATGGCGTTCAGCAGTCTCTAAGAGGAAATCCTTCATAGCTGGGAGCATGATATGTCCTGGGTCATAAAAGCGAATTAAGGTACCATCGCCAACCTTGCCTTGGTCACCGTAAACATCTCCAGCAGGTGAGCAGTCCACTGCTAGGAAAATATCTGGGTTAAACTTAGTGGTTGAGACATGGGCACCACGTAGGCCGACCTCTTCTTGGACATTAGCTCCTGAGATAAGGGTGTTTGGGAGCGGGGTATCCTTGAGACTATCAAGAAGCTCAGTGACCATTAGGACACCGTAGCGATTGTCCCAGGCTTTTGAAATGATTTGTTTGCCATTGGCAGTCAAGATGGTCTCGCTATCAGGAACGATGACATCACCTGGACGAACGCCAAAGTGCTCTGCCTCGGCTTTGTCTGTAAAGCCTGCGTCAAAAATGATATCACCGACTGTAGGTAGAGAAGCTCCGCCATTGCCCCGTGTCAAATGAGGTGGCACAGATCCTGAGATGACCGGATAGACACGACCGTCACGGGTGTGAAGGGTAAATCGCTGAGCTGAGACCACGAGCGGACTCCAGCCACCTAGCTCAACGACGCGGAAGGTACCATCGGGCTTGATGCTGCTAATCATGAAGCCAACCTCGTCCATATGGCCAGCGACCAAGACACGAGGAGCATTTTCAACCTTGCTCTCTCTGATGCCAAAAATGCCACCTAGACCGTCTGTTTCAATGCGGTCAACGTTGGGGGTTATCGCCTTACGAATAAAGTGACGAATATCCTGTTCAAAGCCAGATGTGCCTTTAAGTTCGGTTACGGTTTTAATCTTAGTGAATAAGTCAGTCATAAGTACTCCTTTTCTATCTAACCATTATACCAAAAAACAAGGCATGAGTAAAAGTTCTTGATAATCAGAAACCTTTTTATCGCCTTTTTAAGCCAAATAGTATAAAATGGATGGTAGGAAAAGGAAAGGAATAAAAACCATGAGAAAAATTCAAACTTTAGTAGTATTTGGAGACATCGTTCCTTACTCTTGCTGCTTGTGCCAATAACCAGCCATCAACAACAAATATAATGTCCTCTTCATCTGCTAGCTCTTCGTCTCAGGTATCAAGTACTGCTCAGATTAGACAAGATCAAGCTAAATTGATTGCATTTGATGCTGCAATGGTAAAAGAAGGAGATGTCAGCAATCTGACAATTAGAGAAGATTTGGAGCTGGGGCAAAAGGTTTATGAGATTGACTTTGTTTCTGGCGATAGAGATTGTAGTTACACAGTTAAAGCGAGCGATGGCAGTATCTTAGAAAGAGAAAATGAGCCTGCAGATGCAACTGTAGCTACTGAATTAACGCCTGAGCAAGCTAAAGAAACTGCGTTGCAGGATGCAGGCTTAACCGAACAAGAGGTGACTAACTTGACTGTTACCCAAGATACAGGAGGGATGGCTGTTGTCTTTGATGTTGATTTTGATTACAATGGTATGGAGTACAGCTACACCATTAATGCGACAACGGGTCAGGTAATCAGTCAGGAGACGGAGCTAACAGCTTCTTAAAAACTTGGAAAGGTAAGAGTCATGCCAATATTTACCATAAAAAATGCGAAAAAATTATTCACTCCTCTGCCTGTTTTAACTGTCCAGGAATGCTTAGAGCTATTGCCTAACTTATCGCAATACTCTTACGATGACTACCAAGAGGGTTTTAACCGCTCTGCGTTTTTGGCAGATACTTTGGTTAACGCCGGTGGGCTATGGTTAGGGATTCCTGGCAAGTCTGACTCAGGTCATCGTTTGCACTATGATCAAAAAGAGCAAGCTTATAAGGTCTATGTTGATTACTTTGCCTTGCCTGCTGATTTGGAGTTGGCACTGGCCTATATTAAACGCTTGTCACAACATCTAAAAAAACCAATCATCACTGATGACGGGCAAAAGTTTTCCAGTGAGAACATCAAAGACTTTCCGTACACTCCTATTTTAGAAGGTAACTTGATAGGCTTATGTCAGGCCGATCGACAGGAGGAGCAGGTGCTCTATTACTTGAAACGTTCTTTAGTGATTGGTCGGAAAATGGCAGAGCGATTGATCTATATGGGTAAGCCAATACTCTCAACTTATGAAGAAGTTATTTTAGCGGCGCAATACCCAGAAGCTCATATCCATGAACAGACCTTCCATCTGACTAACGATCAACAAACGATTTACGGTAATTATTCTATTGGAGAGGAATTGGCGGTTGTTTTGCCACGACGTCCCTTTGTTGAACGTCACAATGAGACATATCTGGTGGGACATCCACTTAGCCACTGGACCTTGTCGATTGTCTATAAAAGTGAGGACAGGAGTGACTGGGATTACCGTTTGGTTGGGACGTTCCCTTATCAAGATGTGATGGATCGATTGCTAGAATACCCTTATGAAGAACTAGATGATAATTTTATCATCACTAGTTCCCTGTCACGAGAGAATTTGCAAGCCATTATTGATCAGCTGACAGCAACGTCTTGATGGTGGTCATACAGTCTTAAATAATCACTGTCAAATCAATCATCATCAAAATGCTAAATCCTCTGATCTAATTGCATAGTAAACCGCCAGTTTATCTGGCGGTTTTGTTTTTAGTTGAAAAAGATAAGAATAATCGTGAGTAAATAGCAAAAAGCAGTCACAAAAAAACCAATGCGCCAAAAAAGTTTGAAAAATCGTTTCACCCAAAATGTTTCTTGTTTGTTGAGCATGGCAGTACAAATAACAAGGGCTAAAATGGCCATAACAGCTAAGTAGTGCGGAAGGAAACTATGAGTGAAGAAACGTTTGGAGACTTGGAAGATAGCAAAAGCGTAGAAGGGCAGACTGAGGTCTGCTAGATTGATTTTGAAGCGTTCCAAGCGGAACAATTTAACCAGCAGTTGGGCTAATATTGGTAAGGTAAACAGCCAAGCTAAGGCGAAGAGACGATAAATAATCATAAGTTTATTGTAACGCTAAATCAATCAGATTTCAAGAGTAAACATAACATGTTCTTAAAGAGGGAGCATGGCATTCAATCGGTCGTTGATTAGCAGTTGCTGTCTTCCCACCTGTCAAATGTCCAGGGTTGGGCTTAAATAGTTTCCAAATTATTTCGTGTCCACCTCCGGATGACTTCAACAGTCAGGGGAGTGACTGTTGAAGGTGTGAGCCTGAAAACCAGACAGCGAGCAACATTTAGGGAAGTGATTGTTTGAGGTTGGACATTTAGGGATCGTTGTTTCCTCCATTCGTTAGGACAGTTCAGCTGATGACATCAGTGTATTAGGGAGTAGGATGCTTTTGCAACTCACAATGCCCCATCTTAAGGGGAACAGTTGAAGTGCTTAGCAGAGGCATTGGTACAAAGTACCGAATAATCTGTGCAGAGATAACACTAAAACTGGCAAAGCGATAAGAGTTGTTCAAAACTATTACGCCTAATGTTGTGAATAATAAAAAGGAGAGAATAGGATTTCTGTCCTAGCCTCCTTTGTGTCTAAGGGTAAAATCTTGGTGCGAAAAAGTTATGGGCTACATTCCCATGGTGTAATCATCATCTTGCATGGGCTCAACAGTTCCCAGCAGGTAGCCGTTACCGACTTGAGAGAAGAAGTCGTGGTTGCTGGTTCCTGTCGAAATACCATTCATGACGATAGGGTTAACATCGTTGGCAGTGTCAGGAAAGAGTGGGTCTTGTCCCAGATTCATCAGCGCCTTGTTGGCATTGTAACGAATAAAGGTCAGAACTTCATCGGTCCAGCCGACACTGTCGTAGAGGTAACGGGTGTAGTTTTCCTCGTTTTCATAAAGGGTGTAGAGGAGGTCGTACATCCAGTCCTTGAGGGCAGCTTGCTCGTCTTCTGGTAATTCGTTAAAGCCTAGTTGGAACTTGTAGCCGATGTAGGTCCCGTGTACGCTCTCATCACGGATAATCAGCTTGATAATTTCCGCCACGTTAGGCAGTTTATTATTCCCCAGATAGTAAAGCGGAGTAAAGAAACCAGAGTAGAACAGGAAAGTTTCGAGGAAGACACTGGCGACTTTTTTCTCCAGAGGCTTGCCGTTTTTATAAATCTCGTTGATGATTTCAGCTTTCTTTTGGAGGTATTCGTTGGAGTTGGTCCAGTCGAAAATCTCCTCAATCTCGCTTTTGGTGTTGAGGGTTGAAAAGATGGAAGAATAGGACTTGGCGTGAACGGATTCCATGAACTCAATGTTATTGAGGACAGCCTCTTCGTGAGGAGTTCGTGCATCTTTTTTGAGCTGAGCCATACCGCTTTCGGATTGCACCGTGTCAAGTAAGGTCAGCCCGCCAAAAACCTTACCCACCAAGTCTTTTTCAGTGGTAGTAAGCTTTCTCCAGTCGTCTAAGTCGTTTGACAAAGGGATACGAGTATCCAGCCAAAACTGCTCAGTCAGTTTTTCCCAGGTGGACTTGTCCACCGCATCTTCGATAGCGTTCCAGTTGATGGCGTTGTAGTAATTTGTCATGGGGATATCCTTTTTGAAAATCAATAGGTCTATTATATCATAAAAAAGCCAAGCTGTTAAAAACTTGGCGACAAAAAATTAGATTTCGCAACAAGCAGTAGCGGATTAAATCACACAGCTCTCACATTGGTTGGATCCGACTTCCTCGCCGTCATCCGTAAAGGTGCGAATGTAGTAGATGGACTTGACGCCCTTGTTAAAGGCGTAGTTACGGAGGATAGACAAGTCGCGTGTGGTTTGCTTGGTCTCGGTCTTCCATTCGTAGAGTCCAAGAGGCATTTCGCTGCGAAGGAAGAGGGTCATGGATAAGCCTTGGTCAACGTGTTCGGTTGCTGCGGCATAAACATCAATTACCTTTCTCATGTCCATGTCGTAGGCAGAAGTGTAGTAAGGGATAGTGTCGGTCGCAAGTCCAGAAGCAGGGTAGTAAATCTTACCGATTTTCTTCTCTTGACGTTCCTCGATGCGTTGTGTAATCGGATGAATAGAAGCAGACACATCGTTGATGTAGCTGATAGAGCCATTTGGCGCAACGGCCAGACGGTTTTGATGGTAGAGACCGTGTTCTTGAACAGCTTCACGGAGTTTAGCCCAGTCCTCTCGAGTCGGAATAAAGTGACCAGCAAAGAGGGTTTTCACTTGCTCAGACTGCGGTTGATATTGCCCCGTCACATACTTGTCAAAGTATGTCCCATCAGCGTATTTTGACTTTTCAAAACCGACAAAGCTAGTGCCACGCTCACGGGCGATGTTGTTAGATTCCACCAAGGTCCAGTAGTTGAGAAGCATGAAGTAAATGTCTGTAAACTCAATAGACTCTGGACTACCGTAGTGCATGTGATGACGAGCAAAGTAGGAATGCAGTCCCATAGCTCCCAGACCGATGGTGTGAGCCTGTTCGTTACCGTTCTTGATGGTTGGGACGGCTTCAATGCTTGAGCTATCCGTAACAAAGGTCAAAGCCCTCGTCATGGCACGCACGGATTTGCCAAAATCAGGTGATGTCATCAGGTTGACGATGTTGGTCGAGCCCAAATTACAAGAAATATCTGTTCCAAGGGTTTCAAAGACCTGAGCATCATTGATGTGGCTGGTTTTTTGAACCTGTAAAATCTCAGAGCACAAATTACTCATGATAATCCGACCATCGATAGGATTGCTGCGGTTAGCCGTGTCAATATTGATGATGTAAGGGTAGCCAGATTCTTGTTGAAGTTTGGAAATCTCGGTCTCCAAATCACGCGCCTTAATCTTGGTCTTGGTGATGTTTGGATTGGCCACCAGCTCATCGTATTTCTCGGTGATGTTGATGTAGTTAAATGGCACACCGTACTCGCGCTCAATAGAGTAAGGACTGAAGAGGTACATGTCCTCATTTTTACGAGCCAGCTCGTAGAACTTGTCTGGTACAGTCAGCCCCAAAGATAGGGTTTTAACACGGATTTTCTCGTCCGCATTTTCCTTTTTCGTCGATAGGAAATTGATGATATCTGGGTGGAAAACATCCAGATAAACAACACCAGCCCCCTGACGTTGCCCTAACTGGTTGGAGTAGGAGAAGCTGTCTTCAAACAATTTCATGACTGGAACAACACCAGAAGCAGCTCCAGCGTAGCCCTTGATTGGCGCTCCAGCTTCGCGGAGGTTTGATAGAGAGATGCCTACGCCCCCACCGATACGGGACAATTGCAGAGCAGAGTTGATGGAACGACCGATGGCGTTCATGTCGTCCGTCACTTGAATCAGGAAGCAAGACACCAGCTCCCCACGGCGACTACGACCAGCGTTGAGGAAAGATGGGGTTGCCGGCTGGTAGCGCAGATGAATCATCTCGTCAGCCAAGGTGCGTGCCAGTTCCTCATCACCATTAGCGAAGTAAAGAGCGTTGAACAAAACCCGGTCCTCAAAGGATTCCAGATAAAATTCGCCGTCGTTGGTCTTTAAGGCATACTGTTGGTAGAACTTATAAGCTGCCATGAAAGACTGGAAGCGGAAGTTCGCATCCTTGAGCTGTTTTGCCAAGCTTTCGATAAATTCAGGACTGTAGAGGCTGATAAATTCCTGTTCTAGGTAGTCTTCATCAAGCAAGAATTGCACCTTATCCACCATACTGGTAAAGGTTTTGGTGTTTGGGATAACATTCTCATTGAAGAAAGCGTCTAGGGCTTCTTTATCCTTATGAAGAGGGATTTGTCCGTTGGCTGGACGATTGATTTCGTTGTTGAGGCGGAAGTAAGACACATCGCCTAAATCTTTAAGACTCATGTTGTAAAATTCCTTTGACGTATTCGACATCGTCTGGCGTGCCGTTAAATTCTAATGTGTAAAGTAGGGGGACCTGATAAGTAGTGGCATAACGCTTGGCCAGATGACAAAAGTCTGGACCAAAGTTACGGTTGCCAATACCAATAAGACCTTTGAGCTGTGCCTTGTGGTCATCTAAAAAATCATCAATATGATCCACACCATCCTCATAGGTTGGGCAGACAAGGATAAATTCCTCGTCTAGGGTGACCATGGTTGAAGGTGTCAGCTCCAGAGCTTGCTCAGCCATGTTCAACTTAGCGATAAAGCGTCTGGTTTGTCCCGTAATCGTGAAGAAAACGAGTTTCATCTTAAATTAATTTTTTAAGTTTGGCGGGCTGGAAGCCAGAGAAGACGATATTGCCAGCCTCGATCACAGGAGCGGAACTAAATCCTAAACTTTTGACGTAATCGATTTTTTCAGGTTGCTCCTCAATATTGAT
Source organism: Streptococcus sp. E24BD (assembly GCF_041807825.1). Classification (NCBI taxonomy): domain Bacteria; kingdom Bacillati; phylum Bacillota; class Bacilli; order Lactobacillales; family Streptococcaceae; genus Streptococcus; species Streptococcus sp. E24BD. The sequence continues at coordinate 14,888 of NZ_JBGTZB010000033.1, forward strand.
TTCCTCAAAATCCACACCATTTTCGGTTAAAAATTTTTTGGTCATTTTGCAGGGCATGCAGTTATTTTTGGTAAAGACAGTGATTTTAGCCATATCAATCTCCTTGAAAAGTAATACCCTCCAATCATACCAAAAAGACGAAAAAAACACAAGATATAGGGTTGATGTTTTTTTAGAATACAATATATAGTGGGTGAGATGTTTGGGAAATGGCGGAGTTATTAGGGTTTTCAGCGCTTGAAAAATTTTTTAATAAAATCTCTTGTCAAAATAGTAAAGTTATAGTATGATAGATAGGTAGTCGCCGCTATAGTTAAATGGTATAATAGAGCAATGGTAATGCTCAGTTCCGAGTTCAATTCTCGGTGGTGGCAGAGAAGAGCTGGTCAGCGGACTGGCTCTATTTTTATTGTTGTAGGAGGAATTGTGGCAATGGCTGAACAATTTTTAACCGATTTTGAAGAATGGGTTCACACTCAAGTGATGATAAATGATATGGCTATGGTCGAAACTAAAAAAGTGATAGAAGAAACGGGTGATGAGCGTGCGATGGATGCCTACATCCGTTATGAGAGTAAGCTAGATGCCTACAATTACATTTTAGGGAAATTCAGTAATTACCATCAGGGCAAGTCATTTCATGACCTACCAGACAATTTGTTAAATCAGCGCCATTACAAATAAAAAATGTGCGAAATACTTTACAAAGCTTTCATTTTTTGGTAGACTAATTTGGTATGCTTGTCATACTTGTGGGAGGTAAAAATCTGTAATTACCGAGAGAACCACAATAGGAGGATTTTATATTATGGCTAAAAAAGTCGAAAAACTCGTTAAATTGCAAATCCCAGCGGGTAAAGCTACTCCAGCTCCACCAGTTGGTCCTGCGCTTGGTCAAGCCGGTATCAACATCATGGGATTCACTAAAGAGTTCAACGCTCGTACAGCTGATCAAGCTGGTATGATTATCCCAGTTGTTATCTCTGTGTATGAAGATAAATCATTTGATTTCATCTGTAAAACACCACCAGCTGCTGTTCTATTGAAGAAAGCTGCAGGTGTTGAAAAAGGTTCAGGTACACCAAACAAAACTAAAGTAGCAACAGTTACTCGTGCGCAAGTACAAGAAATTGCTGAAACTAAGATGCCTGACTTGAACGCTGCTAACCTTGAAGCTGCTATGCGTATGATTGAGGGTACTGCTCGTTCTATGGGATTCACTGTGACTGACTAATTTGTTTTAGGACAGTTTCCCGACCTTAATTATCAGACTTACAAGGAGAATAACAAATGGCTAAAAAAAGCAAACAACTGCGTGCTGCTCTTGAAAAAATCGACAGCACAAAAGCATACAGCGTTGAAGAAGCTGTGGCTTTGTCTAAAGAATTAAACTTCGCAAAATTTGATGCGTCTGTTGAAGTGGCTTACAACCTTAACATCGACGTTCGTAAAGCTGACCAACAAATCCGTGGGGCAATGGTTTTGCCAAACGGTACTGGTAAAACTGCTCGTGTCTTAGTTTTCGCTCGTGGTGCGAAAGCTGAAGAAGCTAAAGTTGCTGGTGCAGACTTTGTTGGTGAAGATGACCTCGTTGCAAAAATCAACGGTGGTTGGTTGGACTTCGACGTGGTTATCGCAACACCAGATATGATGGCTGTTGTGGGTCGTCTTGGTCGTGTCCTTGGTCCACGTAACCTCATGCCAAACCCTAAAACTGGTACAGTAACTATGGATGTTGCTAAAGCTGTTGAAGAGTCTAAAGGTGGTAAAATCACTTACCGTGCGGACAAGGCTGGTATCGTTCAAGCTCTTGTTGGTAAAGTATCATTTGAAGCTGATAAACTCGTTGAAAACGTTAAAGCTTTCCACGACACAATCATCAAAGCTAAGCCAGCAACTGCCAAAGGGACTTATATCACTAGCTTGACCATCACTACAACTCAAGGTGTTGGTATCAAGATCGATACAAACTCACTTTAATGCAATGACAATAGTGCTCCATTTGGAGCGCTATTTTTTTGAACAAAGTCGAACAAAAACAATAAGATAATATATATTTATTTGTTTTTTTGAATAATTTTCAGTAAAAGGCTTCTTTAAAATAATCTGATAGATTGTCCTATCTGTCTTGAATTTAGCTCTCTTGAAGCGATTATTCTGCTCTGGATTAATGTAAATAGTAGGAAATAGTTTATAAATGTTCTATTAAGAATATTTATGTTGATAAAAGAGTTGAAAATTGCTAGAATGGTAAATGACAAAAAAGAAAACGCTATCAATATAAAAGGAGCTGTTCATGAAAAAACTTTTAGCTTAGGAGCAAATAATAATACTCGTGTTATCAACTTCCAACCTGTTAAGGCCCAATACTTGCGACTAACTGCTTTGGAGTCTTGGGCAAATAATTTACCAGCTAGATCAGGTGTCGTCACTGCGGCTCAATTCATTCCATCTTGTGTTAAACTAATCGAAGAGACCCCTCAAGTTTAAGAAACACCGGAGGAGCCATCAAAGGAACCTGTCGTTACGATTAACAATCAAGTGTTGGATGCTTCAAACTGTCAACGCTATGCCTTTGATGAAACAGTTAAACAAGCTCTTAAAACAGCTGACAGTGGAACCTTTTATATTGAATATCGTGTTCCAGAAAATGCAGGTTTCCATACCCTATTCAACGCTACCAGCGACAGTGTTGACAACCAATACACAGCCCTCTATTCTAACGCAGGAACTGTAGCCATCGAGACCCGTGTAAGTGCCAATCAAGCCGATTACGCTCACCTCAATGGCGGAACTCAGAAAGTTAAGAATGGTGAGTGGAATGCGGTTGCCTTAACTTATGAGAAAGATAAAGCGACGAATCGGACAATAGTCAATATCTATGTCAATGGTGTTCACTCATTAACACATCAGTTGAACAGTCCTCTCTTTGCGGCCCTGCCTAATCTAGCTCATGCTCAAATCGGGGCTGCCCAGCGCGGTAAAGTATGGGGGGTTGATGGTTTTGAAATTCGCGAAGCAAGTTTCTACAAGACAGCTTTAACGATCGAAGACATTATCGCCAAATCTCAACCATTTACACGGACACCATATGAATTCCCACCACGTGATAATGAGACACTAACAGATAAACTGCCTGTGTTTGAGGGTGGACGTAATGGTCAAAAAGGACCTACTGGTTCAGGTTATTACCGTATCCTAGCCCTCTTGAAAACAGATGCAGGAACCCTGATTGCAGCGACTGATGAACGCTAAAATACCTACGCCGACCAAGGAGACATTGCGACAGTTATCAGACGTAGTAACGACAACGGAAATACTTGGGAACCGATTATTCCGATTGTGAACTTGCGCAATAACCTAGCCGTTTCAAACGGTGCTGTTAACTCGCCTTTGACGATTGATGCTGGTCTGGTACAAGACCCAACAACCAAGCGTATCTATGCCTTTATGGACATGTTCCCAGAAGGTCGAGCTGTATTTGGTTTGCCACAAACAGTTGAAACACGTGAAGTTCAGTATTCAACTATTGATGGTAAAGCTTATTTAAACCTTTATACCGATGGTACAAACAAACCAACGCATACGGTTTGTGAAAATGGTGTTATCTATGATGCTCAAGGTCAAGCCACAGAATTTCGAGTTAATCTTGAGGATAACAGCCCAGCCTATGCTAACTTAGGTGATATTCGTCGGGATGGTCGGGATACCGTACTTGGTAACATCTATTTCCAAACCCATAAGGGCACTGAGGCACCTTTCCGTATCGCTAATGCCTCTTATGTTTGGTTATCTCATAGTGACGATGATGGCTGGACTTGGTCACGTCCACAGGACTTAACACCTATTTTGAAGAAAGATCATGTTAACTTCTTAGGAATCGGTCTTGGTACAGGTATTGCCTTACATACAGGTCCTCATAAGGGTCGCTTGATTGTGCCTGCTTATGCAACTAACTATGTTGGGGGATTAAGTGGTTCACAGTCTTCCATGGTCTTTTACTCTGACGATCATGGTCTCACTTGGAAGGCAGGAGAGACGGTCAATGATAATCGTCGTCTGGCTGACGGCACAGTCCTCAATCATGCGATGATGAATAATGGTCGTGAACAAAAAACAGAAGCGACGGTTGTTCAACTCAATAATGGTCAACTGAAGATGTTCATGCGGAGCATGACTGGTAAGGTCACTTCAGCAACCAGCTTAGACGGTGGCGCAACCTGGGAAAATGACATCGAAAGTCATGAAGATGTTAAAGATAATTACGTCCAACTGTCAGCTGTTCATCTTGTCCGTGATGGCAAAGAGTACGTTGTTCTAGCCAACTCAAATGGACCTGGCTGGGGGAATTCCCCTCGTGACCGGATTGACGGACATGTCCGTGTGGCTGAAGTTCAAGAAGGCGGGCGACTGAACTGGCTGAGCCATCGCTTGATTCAACCAGGTAAATTCGCCTATAATTCACTGCAACACCTAGGTGGGGATGACTTTGGTATCCTTTATGAGCATGCCTCTGGTGATCAGAACGATTTCACGCTTTATTTCCGAAAATTCAACTGGGATTTCTTGATTAATGAGGCACAAAAACTGCCGGATAATAATGTCGCTAGTGTTTCTTTTGCTGACGAGACAACAGCTCTTCTTACCTTTGAACGGTCTGTCCTACCGACAAATAATCCAGCTCTGCTATTGTCTAATGGTAATCTTGCTACCTTTATCGAGCAGCGTGATGGTAAAACGCTGGCTTATCGTATCCAGCCAACAGATAAGGGCAGAACGGTGCTTGAGGTGGCGAGTGGCGACATCAGTAATGTCGATGGACATCGTGTCAATGTGGTGACCGTGCTTGGTGAAAACAGCAACCTAGCTAAAATCGACAATAAGGTCTTGAAGATAGTTGCTGGTGCTCCAGAATCTTGGCAGCCAGGTGCAGAGCCAGATAAACTTCTTGATGGCAATAAGGCAACCATTGCAGAGCTCAAGTGGGGTATGGCCTCTAACCATATTGATGGGGTGTATCCGACAGACTGGCGCTTGCCACAATCAGTGACCATCAGCTCAAAAGATGGCGAACCAATTGATTTGACCAGCCTGCTCATCAGTAAGCGGACTAATGCAAATGGCACATTAACCAAGTATAAGGTAGTAGCTTTCCGAGGTGCTGAGACCGTCTATGAGTCTAACGATATTGCTGTGCCTTATGAGCAAGCAGAAGTCAGCCATGAATTTGGTGAGGCAGGGATTAAAGCCGATCGCGTCGTTTTGACATTGTTGGAAGCTAAGTCAAGAGCGACAGGGGAGCCGACACCAACCATGTTGACGTTAAGAGAGTTGGCATTCTTTGGACCACGTGTTGTCACGCGTGAACGTGTTGTGACAGAAGCTTTGCCATTTACTTCTGTTACTAAAGAAGATAACACCAAAGACCCCGGTTATCGCGAGGTTGAGACTGCTGGTGCCAACGGCTCTGTTTCCAAACGCATTAAGGAAACTGTAGTCAATGGTCGAGTCACAGCTACTGAGGACATTCCAGGTTCTGTTGAGCGGATTGAGCCAACGACTGAGGTTATCGTTATTGGTACCAAGAAGACAGAGACACGTGAGCGTCGTGAAACAATTGTGATTGACTTTACGGTTGAACGTACAGAAGATACAACTCTGGAAAAAAGGTAAAGAAGAAACTGACCAAGAAGGCGTTAACGGCAGTCGTGTAGATGTTTATGAGGATATCTATGTCAATGATGTTTTAGAGACTAAGGGAACTAATCCAGTCCGTAGCGAAGATGAGATCCCTGCTCAATCTAAAAAGGTTCGCGTGGGGACAAAAGAAATTGTTCTGCCTGTTGTTAATGATGAACATACAGGTGTTAAGGTAACAGTTCTGAGTAACCAGGACAATACTGTTGCTGCTCAAATCGAGAGTATTAGCATTACTCACATGGAAACAGGAAATACTGAAACACCAAGCGTTCTCAGAGAAAAAGATTATGATCTTTTTGACATCGAGCTGGTTGACACAGATGGAAACATCGTCAAGCCAACTGCTCCAGTTGACGTCTACCTGCCAATTGATGACGGCAAAGACGTCGCTCAAGTGGTTTACTTGCCAAATAGTGACCA
>NZ_JBGTZB010000034.1:0-20860 GCF_041807825.1 Streptococcus sp. E24BD
GCATCCAAGTTTGACAGAGGCTCATCCATCAAGAATACTTTGGCATCACGGACAATCGCACGGCCCATCGCCACACGTTGGCGTTGACCACCAGAGAGGTCAGCTGGTTTACGTTGGAGGAAGTCAGTCAGAGCTAGAATCTCAGCTGCTTCACGCACTCGACGGTCGATATCAGCCTTGTCGTACTTGCGCAACTTGAGCCCGAAAGCCATGTTGTCATAGACCGTCATGTGTGGGTAAAGCGCATAGTTCTGGAAAACCATGGCGATATCGCGGTCTTTTGGCTCGATGTCATTCATCAACTCATCATCAATGTAGAACTCACCCTCAGTGATGTCCTCAAGTCCTGCAATCATGCGAAGAGTGGTCGACTTACCACAACCTGATGGTCCAACAAAGACGATGAACTCCTTGTCCTTGATGTCCAAATCAAAGTCCTCAACAGAGTAGAAGTCACTGTTTGGGTNGTCATTCCTTCTTTCTTCTTTTTATCTGAATTGTTGCGGTAACGGGGCATTACAGTATTAAACAGATAATGATACCTCTATTATGCAACCGCTTGCTCAAAATGTCAAGTAGTTTTTTGAAAAAATTAAAAAAAAATTTAGTTCCGAATTAACCCTTACAACTCTTCTTTGTCACTTAGGAACTAACTCTTTCACGCAACCGTTTGCTTAATTGGCAAAAAAAAGTTATAATGGCATCAAATGATAATTTAAAGGAGACCTTTCATGACAGAAAATCTTATGACTGAACGCTGGTGGCACCGTGCCACTGTTTATCAGATCTATCCCAAGAGCTTTATGGACAGTAACGGTGATGGTATCGGTGACTTACCGGGTATCATCAGTAAGTTAGATTACCTAAAAGAGCTTGGCATCACCGCCATTTGGCTCTCACCTGTTTACCAAAGTCCCATGGACGATAATGGGTATGATATTTCTGACTACGAAGCCATTGCAGCAGAATTTGGTAGCATGGCGGACATGGAAGAACTTTTTTCTGAAGCCAAAAAACGTAGTATTCGCATTATTATGGATTTGGTGGTCAACCATACCTCCGATGAGCACGCTTGGTTTGTGACAGCCCGTCAGCAACCAGATAGTCCTGAGCACGACTTTTACATCTGGGCAAATGAGCCAAATGAACTGAGTTCAGTTTTTGGCGGTTCTGCGTGGGCTTATGACGAGCAAACTCAAGCCTACTACCTCCACTTCTTCAGTCGTAAGCAACCTGACCTCAATTGGGAAAACCCCGTATTGCGTCAAAAGATTTACCAGATGATGCAGTTTTGGATTGACAAGGGCATTTCAGGTTTTCGGATGGACGTCATCGACATGATTGGCAAAGTCCCTGACCAACTCATTGGCAACAACGGTCCCAAGCTCCATGACTATTTGCAGGAAATGCACCAAGCCTGCCTGACCGACCCAGACTTACTGACAGTAGGAGAAACCTGGGGCGCCAATCCTGAACGGGCGAAACTCTACTCTGCACCAGACCGCAAGGAGCTGTCCATGGTCTTCCAGTTTGAACACATCGGTCTCCAGCACGAAACAGATAAAGACAAGTGGCATTATACCAAACTTGATGTCCCTAAACTAAAAACCGTTCTGTCACGTTGGCAAACCGAGTTGCCTGTCGGACAGGGGTGGAACTCGCTTTTTTGGAACAATCACGACCTGCCACGTATCCTCTCTATCTGGGGAGATACGGGCACTTACCGTGAAAAATCAGCTAAAGCCTTCGCTATCTTGCTTCATCTGATGCGGGGAACACCTTACATCTATCAGGGGGAAGAGATTGGAATGACGAATTTCCCATTCACAACTGTTGACCAGCTCAACGACATCGAAAGCCTCAACTACCTGACAGAAGCTAGACAGGCTGGCCAGGCAAATGACGTTACCCTTGACCAGATTCGCATGATTGGTCGTGACAATGCCCGCACGCCAATGCAGTGGACAGCTGGGCAACAGGCTGGCTTCACCACAGGGCAGCCCTGGCTACCTATCAACCCTAACCACCAGACCATCAACGTCGCTCAGGCACTGGCGGATAAGCAGTCGATCTTTTACACCTACCAACAGCTGGTTCGCTTGCGCCTAGAGGCTGACTGGCTGATTTACGGCGATTACAACCTCCTCGATACGCCTGATCAAGTCTTCGCCTATACTCGTCAATGGCAGAGCAGTACCTATCTTGTGGTCGTTAACCTCTCTGATCAGGTTCAGCACCTCTCGCTACCTGCTGGCATCGATGAGCTTATTATCACCAACACTGTTCTCCCTGAAGACCTCGACCAGATGAAACTGGAGGCTTGGGACGCATTCTGCTTGAAACTAATCTCTTAATAGCTGAACCAAATGGTTGCATTACCCCTCTCAAATAAGGTAAAATAAGCATCAGGAGGTTCATGATTATGGTAACAATTAAGGATGTGGCAAAGAGGGCTGGTGTAAATGCTTCGACAGTCAGCCGAGTCTTGAAAGACAGCTCTGCTATTTCTCAAATAACAAAAGAACGTGTGCGCCAAGCGATGGACGATTTGGGGTATGTGCCCAATCGGGCCGCCCAGATGCTGGCAAGCGGACTGACTCAGTGTGTGGGGGTTGTTTTGCCACCGCTGACCACCCCTGATCGGGTTAGCGAACCCTTTTTCATGGAAATTTTGACGGCAATAAACGATCAAGCCAAACAACAGGGCTTTACGGTGTCGATTGCCACCAGTAATTCCGTTGAAGATTTAGCTGAACAGGTGAAACTGATGTACCGCCAAAAAAGAGCTGATGGGTTTTTAATCCTATACTCTGAAAAAGATGACCCTGTTCAACATTATTTAAGCAGCCATAACATTCCATTTGTGGTTGTCGGAACACCGATAGAGGCAAATCCAAACTTAATTTCGATTGACAATGACAACCAATTGATGGGGGAAGAGGCTGTTAAACACCTTCAACGCAAAGGACACAAAAAACTATTGTTTGTCACAGATGATTTAACGAGCCGTGTCTGTCTTGACCGTTACCGAGGCTACCAGCAGGCTATTGAGCAACTCGATTTGCCAGTTCAACCCATCTTGCTCTTTGACCGGAAAGATCCAGCAACCTTAGATTTGCTCATTGAAACGATACAGAGAGAAAAAATCACAGGTCTGATTGTCATCGGTGATTTGCTCTCTATCCGAGTCATTCAGTTTCTATCCTTCTATGGTTTGCGTGTTCCGGATGATCTTTCCTTAATTTCCTTCAATAACTCGATTTTTTCAAAAATGCTTCATCCCTACTTAACAACGTTTGACATCAATGTTGCCCAACTCGGACAAACAAGTCTCATCCGCTTGCTAGATATTATCGAGGATAGGCAACAACCGTCAACAGAAGTCATTGTCCCCTTTAATCTAAAGGAAAGGGAAAGTGTTCGAGACCTGTATCGCTAACGTCTTGTCCCTGAAACAAGAGATAAAACGTTTCTGCTACCACTGCGGCTGATGTGCTTACTCAACCAATCCGCCGCATAAGCAGAGTGAGAAAAATAAGCACATAAAATCCGGTTTGAGGCAGGCGAGGCGAGTAAGTGACGCTGCCTCAACCAGTTAAACGAGCTATAAAAAGAAGTCACCGTTGTCACTTATCGGTGATTTCTTTTGGTAACAATCGCTAATTTTTCTTAAGATTTTTAAGAAAAGACTTGACTTACGCAATCGGTTGCGTTAGACTAGACTTATCATGACTAAAGGAGAACTTATGATGGACAAACGTGCAAGCGGTGTTTTAATGCACATTACTTCTTTGCCTAGTCCTTACGGTGTGGGGACCTTCGGGCAGGCTGCTCATGATTTTGTGGACTTCCTTGTAGAGACCAAGCAGACCTATTGGCAGATTTTACCTCTGACCACGACAAGCTACGGTGACTCCCCTTATCAGTCCTTTTCAGCCATCGCTGGGAACACGCACCTGATTGATCTTGACCTGTTGGCAGCTGAGGGCTGGTTGGAAAAAGCTGACTATGCTGATGCTCACTTTGGCGATAATCCTTCTCGGGTTGATTATGCGCAAATTTTTGAAGCTCGTCGTCCGATTCTAGAAAAAGCTGTGCAAGCCTTTCTCGCAGATGACAAGGTCACATCAGTCTATCAAGCCTTTCTAGAAGAACAGGCATCTTGGTTACCTGACTATGCAGAGTTTATGGCTCTGAAAGAGCATTTTGGCAATCGTGCCTTGCAAGAATGGGAGGATAGCTCTGCTATTTTACGGGAAGAAAGTAGCCTGAACCGCTATCGTGAAGAGCTGGCAGATGTTATCGCCTACCATCAGGCGACGCAGTATTTCTTTTTCAGCCAATGGGCCAGGCTAAAGGCTTATGCTAATGAACACCACATCAGCATCATCGGGGATATGCCGATTTATGTATCTGCGGATAGCGTAGAGGTTTGGACACAACCAGAATTGTTTAAGTTGGATGAGGCACGCCGTCCCCTCTTTCTAGCAGGTTGCCCAGCCGACGATTTCAGCACGGATGGTCAGCTCTGGGGCAATCCGATTTACGACTGGGCGACGCATGAAGCAACCCACTATGCTTGGTGGATTTACCGCATTCGTGAGAGCTTTAAGCTCTATGATTATTTACGGATTGATCACTTCAAAGGTTTCTCAGACTATTGGGAAATCGATGGAGATGGTGAAACCGCCAATGATGGCAAGTGGCATCCGGGTCCTAACTATGCCCTCTTTGCTGCTGTAAAAGAAGCATTGGGAGACAATTTACCCATCATCGCTGAAGATTTGGGTTATATCGACGACCGTGCGAAGAAACTCCTCGCAGACTGTGGTTTCCCAGGCATGAAAATCCTGCAATTTGGCTTTTTCGACACAACTGGGCAAAGCATAGACAGCCCACATCGTTGCATTGCGCATAGCCTTGCTTATACAGGTACTCATGACAACGAAGTGGTCAACGGCTGGTACGACAACCTAACTCAAGAGCAAAAAGACTATGTTAACAGCTACATCAACCGTCGCGATGAGGAGAACATCAGTCGCGCCATGCTTCGCACGCTATTTGCGACCGTTAGCAATACAGCCATTGCCAGCATGCAAGATATTCTCGATCTACCGGCTGATAGCAGAATGAACTTGCCGTCAACCGTTGGTGGCAACTGGGAATGGCGGATGTTGCCAGAAGAGTTAACCCCTGAACACAAAGAGTTTTTGAAAAAGATCACACTATTGTATCAACGAGGTAATGAACAGAATGACTAATTTTACAAGCTATATCAAGAACAAAACTGCACAAGAGCTACAACAATTGTCTGACAAGGACATTTACACCCATTTGCTCAACTACGTCAAAGACATGAGCAAGGACTTGCCTAAAAACGATGGCAAGCGTAAGGTCTACTACATCTCAGCCGAGTTTCTCATCGGAAAACTCCTGTCCAACAACCTAATTAACCTAGGTATCTACGACAGTATCAAAGCTGAACTAGCAGCCGCTGGCAAATCCATCAGCGCCATCGAAGACATCGAGCCAGAACCATCGCTTGGTAACGGCGGCTTGGGTCGCTTGGCCTCTTGCTTTATCGATTCTATCTCAACACTTGGCATTAACGGTGAGGGCGTTGGTCTCAACTACCACTGCGGGCTCTTCCAACAAGTCTTTAAGGATAATCAACAAGATGCACAACCAAACTTCTGGATTGAGGATGACAGCTGGTTAATCCCAACCGATATCAGCTATGAGGTGCCATTTGCTAACTTTACCCTGACGTCAACCCTCAAACGCATGGCTGTTCTGGGCTATAAAAAAGAGACCAAGAATTACCTCAATCTCTTTGACATTAAACAAGTTGACACTGACCTCATCACTGATGGCATCAGCTTTGACAAGACAGCTATCCAAAAGAACCTAACGCTCTTTCTCTATCCTGATGATTCTGATAAAAATGGAGAACTGCTCCGCATTTACCAGCAATATTTCATGGTGTCAAATGCTGCCCAACTCTTGATTGACGAGGCGATTGAGCGCGGTTCAAATCTGCACGATTTGCCAGACTACACTTACGTACAAATCAACGACACGCACCCATCCTTGGTGATTCCAGAGCTGATTCGTCTCTTGACAGACAAGCATGGCTTTGACATGGACGAGGCAATTACTGTCGTGTCACAAATGGTCGGCTACACCAACCACACCATCTTGGCAGAAGCCTTGGAAAAATGGCCACTGAGCTTCCTAGATGAGGTTGTGCCACACTTGGTGCCAATCATCAAGGAACTTGATACACGTGTCAAAGCTAAGTACGCTGATCCAGCCGTCGCTATCATCGATGAGACCGACCGTGTTCACATGGCACACATGGATATTCACTACTCAACTTCTGTCAACGGTGTGGCAGCGCTCCATACAGAGATTCTCAAAGCAAGTGAACTCAAGGCTTTCTACGACCTTTATCCTGAGAAATTCAACAACAAGACCAACGGCATCACCTTCCGTCGCTGGTTAGAGTTTGCCAACCAACCTTTGGCTGCTTACATCAAAGAACTGATTGGTGATGGGTACTTGACCGATGCCACAGCCTTGGAAAAATTAGTGGCTTTCGCTGATGATACTACGGTTCAAGAGCGTTTAGCAGACATCAAATTCCAAAACAAGTTGGCACTTAAAGCCTACCTCAAAGCCAACAAGGGCATCGATTTAGACGAACACTCCATCATCGATACACAAATCAAACGATTCCATGAATACAAGCGCCAACAGATGAATGCCCTCTACGTGATTCATAAATACTTGGACATCAAGGCTGGCAACCATCCTGCGCGTAAGCTGACGGTCATCTTCGGTGGTAAGGCTGCGCCTGCTTACACCATTGCTCAGGATATTATCCACCTGATTCTCTGCTTGTCTGAGTTGATTAACAATGACCCTGAGGTCAGCCCTTACCTCAACATCCATCTGGTAGAGAACTACAACGTCTCTGTGGCTGAAAAACTGATTCCTGCTACCGATATCTCAGAGCAAATTTCTCTGGCATCTAAAGAAGCGTCTGGTACAGGCAACATGAAGTTCATGCTCAACGGTGCCCTAACACTAGGTACCATGGACGGGGCTAATGTTGAAATTGCAGAACTGGCTGGTCAGGACAACATCTACACCTTTGGTCAAGACAGTGATACCATCATTGACCTCTATGATAAGGCTGGCTATGTGTCACGTGACTATTACGTTGACGAGGCTATTCAACCGTTGGTTGACTTTATCGTCAGCGATGAGTTGATGGCTCTGGGCAGCCCAGATCGCCTCAACCGCCTCTACCAAGAACTACTGAACAAAGACTGGTTCATGACTTTGATTGACCTGAAGGACTATATTGCCACCAAAGAGCAAGTTCTAGCTGACTACGAAGACCAAGCAGCTTGGAACAAGAAAGTCATCCACAACATCGCCAAAGCAGGATTCTTCTCATCTGACCGTACCATTCAACAATACTATGATGAGATTTGGTCACGGTAGTTAAGAGAAGGTCGTGTCTCTCTAGCTTACACATAGTAATCCCCTAACATCATCTGATGTCAGGGGATTTTATTACCAACAAATTTGAGCTTTTCCAGTTCAGCTAATCTTATTTACCCGCATCGTCAATTTATGGTACAATAAACCCATGTTAAATTTGAACGATTACGGCATCCAGATGTGGGACGAAGACAAGATTGCTGCCTTTCGTCGCACTCTGCTTGCTTGGTACGACCGTGAAAAACGTGACCTCCCCTGGCGTCGAACAACAGATCCCTACAAGATTTGGGTATCTGAAATCATGCTTCAGCAGACCCAAGTCGTGACGGTTATCCCCTACTACGAGCGCTTCTTAGAGTGGTTTCCTACCATCGCTGATTTGGCTGCAGCACCAGAAGATAAGCTGCTCAAAGCTTGGGAGGGGCTTGGCTACTACTCGCGCGTGCGAAATATGCAGGCAGCAGCACAGCAAGTCATGACTGACTTTGGTGGGCGATTTCCCAACACCCACGAGAGCATCAGCTCTCTCAAGGGCATCGGTCCCTATACCGCTGGCGCTATTTCAAGCATTGCCTTTGGTCTGCCTGAGCCTGCTGTAGATGGCAACGTCATGCGGGTACTAGCCAGACTCTTTGAAGTTGACTACGACATCGGCGATCCAAAAAATCGCAAGATCTTTCAAGCCCTGATGGAAATCCTCATCGACCCTGACCGTCCCGGTGATTTCAATCAAGCCTTTATGGACTTGGGGACTGACATCGAGCATGCTAAAACCCCGCGACCTGACGAGAGCCCCATACGAGCCTTCAATGCTGCCTACCTCAACGGCACCTACGACCGCTACCCCATCAAGGCACCCAAGAAAAAGCCTGTCCCTCTGCACCTAACCGCCTTTGTTATCAGAGATGGTAAGGGGCGCTATCTCCTCGAAAAGAATACTGACAGCGGCTTGCTTTCAGGCTTCTGGTCTTTTCCGCTCTTGTCGGCTAAGCCAATAGCAGAGCAGTTAGACCTTTTTACTCAGTCCACATCATCTCAACTGATGACCCAACCTGACCTGACCAGCTTTGAGAAAGATTACGGTTTGACCCCCGTCTGGTGCGAACAGACCTTCCCAGCAGTTACCCATGTCTTTAGCCACCGTAAATGGCATGTGACCTTGGTCGCAGGGCAGGTCAGCTCTGCCATGTCCCCAAAAAATAAAGAAACCGCCTGGGTGCACCCAGATGATTTTGAAACTTACCCTTTTGCCACACCGCAGAAAAAACTGTGGACGGCCTATCAGCACGAAAAAAACTGACCTCAATGGATCAGTTTTTCTGCTATTAGCTCAACTCAGCAACGATGGCCTTAAGCTGTTCTTTGGTGTGAACACCAGCGACTTGTTTAACCACCTGACCGTCTTTTTTGAACAAGAGGGTCGGAATACTCATGATGCCAAATTTTTGAGCAGTTGCAGGGTTTTGGTCAACATCGATTTTGACGATTTTCAACTCATCTTCTGACAATTCTTCAGATAGTTGATCAAGAATCGGTGCTTGCATCAAACAAGGACCGCACCAAGTCGCCCAAAAATCAACCAAAACTAGACCCTTGCTAGTTTCTGCTTCAAACGTTGCATCTGTCACAATATGTGCCATAAAAATAGCCTCCTTACGATTTATGAGACCATTATACCGTAAAAAAAGTATTTTTGCTAAAATTTGCTACGAAGAAGCTGGCTCATCAAACAATCTGAAGAATAGATGCCCCTGTCTTGCTTTTTCTGTATTAGTCCCCTGTAGTGCGGGCAGCATTCACTATCATAAACGTCCGACAAAAACTGTAACATAAGGAATAGGCATACACTATCAGATTGGCTGCGGTTTCCCAACGACCAGAGCAATCTTGACGAATCTCCGATGATCTCAACGCTAAAAAGAACTTCCAAAACCAAGTGGAAGTTCTCTTTTTTAGCCCAAGACCACAATCGTACAGCCACTGCCTCCAGCATTTTGCGGGGCATAGCCGAAGCTCTTGACATGCTTATTGCGACGGAGGTACTTGGTAACTGCTTCACGAATGACCCCTGTTCCGATACCATGGACGATGTCCACTTGCGCCATATTGTTGAGCAGCGCTTGGTCGATAAACTCGTCCAGTTCCAGCATGGCCTCTTCATAGCGTTTGCCACGGAGGTCTAGGCGGGCTGAAGGGTCGCGCCCAGAGACTTTCTTGGTGACGGTGACTGGTTTTTTCTTAGACTGTTCCATGCTATCCGCGCGAACGAGGTTGAACTCGTCTTCCTTGAGGGTCATCTTAATCAGCCCGATTTGAGCCTCCCAGCGACCGTCCTTGAGCTGGCTAATCAACGTCCCTCGTTGCCCATAAGCCCGAACGATGATGTCATCACCGACCCGTGCTGCCCGCGCCTTCTTAGCCTTCTTGAGCACCTTGTTCTTAGAGAGATCGACAGGCGGCGCTAGATTCTTGAGTTGCCCCTTAGCCTCGATGACCTCATGAGGCTTGAGTTGACTTTTCTCGTGGAGGTTTTTGAGAATGCTGTCGCTTTCTGCCAGAGCAAGTTCAACCATCTCACGCACCTCAGCTTGTGCTTTTTCCAGCTCCTTGTCTCTGGCATGAGAAAATTCATTATAGAGCTTCTTAACAGCACGGTTGAATTTGAGGTTCTCCTGCTCCACCTCTCGGATATGGTCAAGACGACGACGGGTTTCTAGCGTTTGCCGTTCCAGTTCTTCAATGATGCGGTTCACATCACTATCCGTAGCTGTCATGCCTTGAGCCTCAGCAACGATGACCTCAGCTAGTCCCAAACGTCTGGCAATATCAAAGGCGTTTGATCGCCCAGGTACTCCTTGGAGAAACTTATAGGTCGGGCTAAGGGTATTGATGTCAAATTCCATGCTGGCATTTTCCACAAAGGCTGTCTCGATACCGTAGACCTTCAGTTCTGGGTAGTGGGTGGTGGCCATGGTCTTCACTTGTGATAACCTCAAGTGTTCTAAGATAGCCATGGCCAAACTAGCCCCCTCCTGAGGGTCAGTTCCAGCTCCCAACTCGTCAAAGAGAACCAAGCTGTCTGCGTCAGCTTTTTCCAATACCGACACGATGGTCGTCATGTGGCTAGAGAAGGTTGAGAGGCTCTGCTCAATCGACTGCTCGTCACCGATATCTGCGAAAATCTGAGTAAAGACCGCGACCCGACTGCCCTCATCTGCTAAAATCGGCAGGCCTGACTGGGCCATGAGTTGGGCAAGGCCTAAGGTCTTGAGCATGATGGTCTTACCACCAGTGTTTGGTCCTGTGATGACGATAGCGGTCAGGCTGTCCTCAAAATGGAGGTCGTTGCCGACAGGATTGGTCAAAAGAGGATGGCGCAACCCCAGCAGGCGGATGGTCTTATCCCCAGATAGCTTGGGAATGCTGGCTTTTTTGTCCATCATGTAGAGGTACTTGGCGCGAATCAAATCCAGCTGACCAATGACCCAAGCATTATTGCGCAAGGCTCTGGTTTGAGGACGTACCATATCTGATAGTTGATGCAAAATCCGTGCCAATTCATGACGTTCATCTGCCCGCAACTGAGTCAGGGTCTCGTTGAGCTCAACGACTGCCCGCGGCTCGATATAGACCGTGTTACCCGATGATGAGATGTCATGAACGACACCGGCCACGCGATTGCGGTAGCTATTTTTGACAGGGAGTACCGAGCGGCCATTACGGCTGGCAATCAGCTGTTCGCTTAGCATGTCGCCTTGCTTTTTAAGCACATCTTGTAACACCTGACGAATCTTGGCTTCATTGTCCGTCAGTTGACGGCGAATACTGGTCAATTCTGGGCTAGCAAAGCTCTCAATAAATCCTGCATCATTGATGGCCTGTAGGCTCCCTTGTAGATTAGGAAATTGTTCCAACTTGTCAAAGAGATTGGCTAGGGCAGTCAGATTAACATTATCCAAATCCGCATAGAACCTTCCCAATTCTGCGGTTATCTGTAAAATACGTTTGATTTGAATAAATTCATCAACATTCAGGTCACCATCTAGTTCCAACCGACGTAGACTGTCGGAGGCATCCCTGGCTGACCCAGTTGCAAACTGGTGCTGCTGAACAAATAGTTGCGCCATATCAGCTAACTCGACAAAGCGCTGTTCAATCTTTTCTCGCTTGGTCAAAGGGGCAAGCTCTTGCAAGAGGTCATGCCCTTGCTCCGTCTGCAAATAAGGTTCAAAACCCGCCTTGACTTTATCAAATTCTAACTGGTCTAAAATCTTGTTATTCATGTTTACCATTATATCATACTTGTCTATGAGTTTGACCTATTTGACGGAAATGTCTTAGCTAAGAGGAATCTTGTCGCCCATTTTTCTCAGTCTATAAATCTTTTGTTTATCTTCTCAACTCAATGTCATAAAAAAAGCACCCTAAAGTTAGATTTTTTCTGTCTAACTTTAGGGTGCGGTTTATTGTAAGTGGGTTCTAACTTATTGAAAGACTATCCTTTCAATAAGTAGGCACCAATAAATCCAACGATAACACCTGAAGCAAGTAGAACCATATAAACTCCTTCCTAAGATTAATTATTCAATTACAACATATGGCATCAATAAATTATTTGCAATACAAATAGATACCAATAGCAACGCCAATAATAAATACGCCCATAAACTTCTCTCCTTTCCTCTAGAGTTATAACTTTTTTAATTAAATTCTTTATCTCCTCATTGGAAATAAAGGATCCAACCAATACCTACAAGCATGATATACATCGTAATCTCCTTCCTACTTTATTAATACCAAGCAACTAGTTCCTAGACAACTTTGAATATCTTTTTTAACTGAACTACTTGCCTTGAAACAGATAGCTTTTCCTTAGTCCCAATCCGTCTTAACACAAGATAAGACAGGAGTGATAATCCTAAAACCCAAATCACTAAACTCATCATAGAATACCTGTCTAGATTAATTGTGAGGTCTCGAGACAAGTCTGAAAAAGCTCCAAAAAATGTATAAGACAACACTCTATCGATTTTTTGGCTAGCTTGAGCCAAAATAGGTCCAAGCGATAGGAATAACATGACAGGCATGCTATTAATCTGAGCCTGAGTTTGGGTCTCCGATAAAAAACCAATAATCACATTGATCAGAACTACAGCTAATGCAGTCAACAAGCTGATAACAAGATAAGACATCACGTGAGCACCAAGTTGGACCTTGGATAAGATAGGCAATAACATAATATTAATTGCTGTCAATAACATGGGATAAAACAGTACCGATAAGAGGTATTCTCCTTGGCCAACACCACTCAAAAGGAGAGTTGATAGATTCCTTTTTTCTTTCTCTTCCGCAATCATACTCGATACCGTTGTCCCACTTGACATTGACAAGCCCAAGGGTAGGGTCATAAATAATACCTGAATACCTTCAGCTTTCAAGACAAAACGGTAAAGTGCTAGTAGCAAATAAGGAAACAAAAATTGAATTAATAGATTTTTATTCGTTATCAAAATCTGTGTCCGTAGCCAGATAAGGGCTAATAGTCGTCTAATCATGAAGTTGTTCTCCTGTCAATGCGATAAAAATGTCTGCCAAATTTGGTTCACAAGAATGAACCGAAAAAGCGGTCTCTAAGTCACTAGGTTGTACATCGGAAAAAGTCAATAGCCGTTCATTGCCGACATTATCAATAATTTTTAATTGCTTTGTTGTGGTGTATCTCCGAATTAATTCATCTGGACGACCCGATTCAACCAACTGCCCACGATGGAGTAGAGCGATTCTATTGCATAAAAGACTTGCCTCTGCCATGTCATGTGTGGTTAGAAAGATGGTTGTACCTTGCTCCCTTAACTCTTCTAATAACTTATGGATTTTCATTGAAGTCGCAGGATCTAAACCACTAGTAGGCTCATCCAAAAAAAGAAGTCGTGGTCTGTTAATTAAGGCTCTAGCCAAAAATAGCCGTTGCTTCATACCAGTAGATAAGCGTTCAGCCACCGTGTGCCGACAATCGTAAAGTCCAACCTGCTGGAGTAGGTCATCAACCCTCTCCTTTCCAACACCATAAAACTTAGCATAGGCCTGCATATTCTTATAAAGCGTCAGTTTTTCAAAAAAACCACTCTGATCACTCACAATGCCTAAGGCTTCAAAGTCGGCTGGTTCCAGTTCCCTAGAAGATTTTCCTAACAAATAACTCTCACCACTGTCAGAAAGTAACTGGTTGGTCAAAATCCTAATCAAAGTTGTCTTCCCCGAACCAGATGGTCCAAGAAAACCAAAAATTGTTCCTTCTTCTACTGTAAAACTAATCTGCGATAGAGCTACGTTCTCACCAAATGCCTTGGACACTTTAGAGACTTGAATCATATCTGTCATCTCTTTTCTCCTTTGAAGTGTTCTAATAACTTATTCGTAACTGATTGGAAAAAATCAACTTTTATTTTTAACATTTTGTTGATTGCTAACTTGAATAACTGCCATCAATATACCTACTAGTCCTTGAACAAATTATCTTACTTAAATATTCGTTAAAAATCTGTATTCATTTTCAATTTTTTCAGACAAAAAACTCCCGCCAAGAGAGAGTTTTTTGTCTTATTCAAACACAAACTGGTTGTGGTAGAGTTCGGCATAAAAGCCATTTTGTCTAAGGAGTTCACGATGGTTGCCCCGCTCCAGCACCTCACCATCCTTGAGGACGATGATCTCGTCTGCTTTCAAGATGGTCTTGAGACGGTGGGCGATGACAAAGCTGGTCCGCCCTGCTACCACTGCCTCCATGGCCTGTTGAATCTTGCTCTCGGTCACCGTATCGACGTTTGAGGTTGCCTCATCAAGGATGAGCACCTGCGGATTGGTCAAGAGAGTTCGTGCGATAGAAATCAGCTGCTTTTGCCCTGTCGAGAAGACATTTTCATCATCGGTCACGTAAGTCTCATAGCCATCTGGCAGGCTCATGATAAAGTCATGGATATGGGTGGCACGAGCAGCGGTCTCCACCATCTCCTGACTGACACCTTCTGCCCCAAAGAGGATATTGTCTGCGATGGTGCCTGAGAAGAGCACCGACTCCTGCAAGACGATACCGACCTTGCTGCGGAGGCTATCCAAATCATAGTCTCGGATATCACGTCCATCAAAGCGAATGCTGCCACTATCCACATCGTAGAAACGGTTCATGAGGTTCATGATGGTGGTCTTGCCAGAGCCCGTCGGCCCAACGACCGCTACCATCTTGCCCTTAGGCGCAGAGATAGACACCCCTTTGAGGACAGGCTTGTCTGGCACATAGCTAAAGTTGATATTGTCGATCTCGACACCTTGGCTCAATTCGGTAAATAGCGGCGCTTTATCAGGACGGACTTCCTCTTCTTGGTCAAACATCTCCTGAATCCGATGAGCTCCTGTAAAGGCCAGCTGCAACTCCGCCCAGCTGGAAGCAATCTGCATCATGGGCTGGTAGTACTGCTGCGAATACTGGACAAAGGTCACCACCAAGCCCAGCGCTGTTGCCGTGGTCAAGCTCGTATCGTCCAAGACCATCGAAGAACCGATGAAAATCACAATCGCCGTATTGACCAAGCTCATGCCATTCATGACAGGAAAGAGCAAACCACCAAAAAGACGTCCTTTGAAGGTGGTGCGACGCACCTCTTCATTCAAGGTCAAGAAGCCGTCGATGGTCTCTTGCTGAATGCCTTGGACGATGATGGCCTTTTGCCCTGAAATCTTCTCGTCCATATAGGCATTGAGCTTGCTGACAGCCGCCTGCTGGAGATTGCTGTACTTGCGGGCTAGGCGGATGATGACAACCAGAAAGAGCAGGGCCACAGGCGTTGACGCCACCGTCAACCAAGCCAAACGTGTATCTTGGCGGAACATCATCCAGACCATCCCCACATAGAGAGCAGCGTTGGACACCACTTGGGTCAAGGACTGGTTAAAGGCATTCTGGATATTGTCCAAATCACTGGTAAAGCGAGATAGAATGTCCCCGTCCTTGTGGGTATCGAAAAATTGAATGGTCAAGCGTTCTAACTTGCCAAACAGCCCCTTGCGCATACGGTTGGTCGAGTGCGCCACGATGCGGGTAAAGAGCAGGCTGTAGACCAAGTTGGCCACAACGGTGAAGAGATAGGCTTGAAAGAGCAGGCCCATGACCCCATTAAAGGTTCCCATATCGGGATTGAAATTGGCAATACCTGTCTGCTTAGCGACCATGTATTGCTGCGCCAACTCCCCCAGAGCACCTAGCGCCTCACCGATGAGGACAGGCGTTTTGACCTGCAAGTAGGTCGCCAGCACCACTGCCGCAAAAATCACTGCAAAGGAAAGTTTATAGCGTTTGAAATAAAACCAGAAAAAACGTGCTGTCTTCATCTTAGTCCTCCTGTCCTTTCTGCGTCTCGTAGATCTCACGGTAAACAACATTTGATTGCACCAATTCGGCATGGGTTCCTTGACCAATCAAGCGCCCCTCATCCAGCACCAAAATCTTGTCCGCGCGAACCACAGAAGAAATCTTCTGGGCGATGATGACTGTGGTCGTACCTTTGAGATCGTGGTTAAGGGCTTCCTGCACCAGCTTTTCAGACTTGGCGTCAAGAGCTGATGTGGAGTCATCCAAGACCAAGATTTTCGGCTGACCAATTACCCCACGAGCGATGGACATGCGCTGCTTTTGCCCACCTGAGAAGTTGTTGCCCCGCTCTTCGACTTGGCTCTCATAGCGGTCATCCATGCGGTCGATAAATTCTTTGGCTTGGGCAATGCTAGCCGCACGGTTCAGAGCGTCTAGGTCGGCACCCATCTTCCCTTGCCGCAGATTATCCGCGATAGTGCCTGAAAAGAGAATCGCCTTTTGCAGGACAATCGATACCGTCTCTCTTAGGGTATTTTGGCTAAGCGTCTTGATGTCCTTGCCACCGATGAAGATTGTCCCCTCCTGCGGGTCAAAAAGACGTGGAATCATCTGAGCTAGAGTAGACTTACCAGCTCCAGTCGCTCCGACCACCCCGACCATCTGTCCTGCTTCAATAGTAAAGGAAATCTCCTTGAGCATGGGTTCGGTATCATGTGGGTAGGTAAAGCTCACCTTGTCAAGGACGATACTACCAGTCAAGTCCTCATCTGATCCGTTCATAAATGTCATAGCAGGCTCTGTATCGAGTACCTCACCAATCCGCTTGATAGAAATAGCTGCCCGACTAGCCTGCATACCCATAAAGCTCGCCATGATGATGGAAAACATGATCTGCATAAGGTAACTCATGAAAGAAGCAATTCCACCGACTACTTTAGGCTCGGTCTCTACCATCCCTGATACCAAATAAATAGACACAAAAACCGCCATATAAGAAATAAACATTAATAGGGGTTGCATCACTGAAAAACCATACCCGATGAAGAGGTTTAGCCCTAAAAGCTCATTAGAGGTTTCTTTGAATTTGGTGTATTGGTTCTTTTCCTGAACAAAGGATTTGACCACCCGAGCGCCACGTAGATTTTCCTTAGCGATACGGTTAATCGTATCCATCAAGGATTGGAATTTCCCAAAGCTAGGCGCCATTTGGCTCATCACGACGGCCATAATCGCACCAATCAAGATAATCATCACGATGATCATCCACCAGAGGTCAGGCATGGTTTTGACCGCCATGATAAAAGCACCGATAAAGAGTAAAGGCACCCGCATGAGCACTGTGAAAGTCATCATCATCAAGTTCTGGATTTGGTTGATATCATTGGTCAAACGAACGACCAAATTCCCGGCGTTAAAGGTCTCGATGTTGGCATAGGAAAAGCTCTGAATCTTACGAAAGGCTTCCTCCCCAATATCCGCAGACACGCCTTGAGCGATTTTAGACGCCAGAGCCGTGTTGATAGCTCCTGCTAAGAGCCCAATCCCTGCAATCGTTAGAAGCCAAACACCGACTTCTGATATTTTTTCTTGGTCATTCATCAAGACAGCCTCTAGGACATCTTGCAAATAGCTGGGCTGCAAGAGACTGCTGATAACCACGGTGGACACCATAAGCACAGAACCTAGGGCGTACCATTTGTAGCGTAAAATAGCGCGTTTAAGCATCTTTTCCTCCTGTATAAGCGGTGATATTTTCTGTCAACTGATGGAGCACCTGATGAAGGACCGCAAAGTCTTGACTGGAAATTCCTTTGAAAATCGACTGCCGCATTTCCTCACGAAAAGTGGTCAAAGGCTGGATTTTTTCTCGTCCCAAGTCGGTCAACAGCACCTGCTTGTAGCGCCGATCAGACACCGACGGTACAATCTCGATAAAGCCATTTTTGACCATGCGCTTGACGAGATTACTAGCCACAGATTTGGAAATCTTCAACTCCTGCTCGATGTCTTTGACAAAAATTTCCTGCTTGTCCCTGCGACTGAGAAACATGAGCACATGCCCTTGTGGACCAGCCAAATGCTCGATGCCGTTTTCCCTTGCCATCTCCTCACAGATAGTCTCTAGTCTATGCAAAATCAGACGAATATCTGATAGTGGATGTCCCATATCACCCTCCATTAGTTTTCATAGAAACTATTTTAGTTCTTATGAGGACTATTGTCAAGGGAAAAAGCTTGTTTTCTTGTAATTTTCAAGATGTTTTCACAAAACCAAGAGATACAGTAGGTGATAGGAAAAGTATTAAACTTATGATATAATGGAAAAAACAGCTTTTTAGGAGGTCGTATGGACAAACAAACCATCGCCGTCTTAGGACCGGGTTCATGGGGAACCGCCCTGGCTCAGGTACTCAATGATAACGGTCACACCGTCCGTCTCTGGGGCAATATCCCTGCTCAGATTGACGAGATTAATACCCACCATACCAATAACCATTATTTCAAGGACATTGTACTGGATGAGAATATTGTCGCCTACACTGACTTGGCAGGAACTTTGGCAGGTGTTGATGCAGTGCTCTTTGTTGTGCCAACCAAAGTTACGCGTTTGGTTGCCAAACAAGTCGCAGCCGTTCTTGATCATAAGGTTATCGTTATGCACGCTTCAAAAGGTCTTGAACCTGGCACTCACGAGCGCCTATCTACTATCTTGGAGGAAGAAATCCCAGAGACCCTTCGCAGTGAAATTGTCGTCGTCTCAGGACCTAGTCACGCTGAAGAAACCATTGTTCGGGACATCACCCTCATCACCACTGCATCTAAAGACTTGACTGCTGCCAAGTATGCGCAAGAGCTCTTTAGCAACCACTACTTCCGCCTCTACACCAATACGGATGTCATCGGTGTTGAGACAGCTGGTGCCCTCAAAAACATCATCGCTGTTGGTGCTGGCGTTCTTCATGGTCTCGGTTTTGGGGACAATGCTAAAGCCGCTATTATTACACGGGGCCTGGCAGAAATAACCCGTCTCGGTGTCAAGTTGGGGGCAAATCCCCTGACCTACAGCGGTTTATCAGGAGTAGGAGACTTGATTGTCACAGGAACATCCGTTCATTCCCGTAACTGGCGAGCAGGTGATGCGCTAGGGCGTGGTGAAAAACTCGCTGATATCGAAGCCAATATGGGTATGGTCATCGAAGGCTTATCAACAACAAAGGTCGCCTACGAAATTGCTCAAGAGCTCGGTGTCTATATGCCCATCACTACTGCTATTTATCAGGCCATCTACGAGAATGCCCCAATCAAGGAAACAGTCCTAAACATGATGTCAAACGAGTTTCGTTCCGAGGACGAGTGGGCTTGACACTCATCGTTAGTCCTCAACTTAGACAGAATCTGGACAAATGTTCCAGTCCCTCTGTTTTAGTGACGCAGTACTTGGGAGCAAACTTGTGATTTGTTTTGTCAGCACTAGAGTTGCCCCTGTACAAACTCATTAAGCAATGTAACGCCATAAGCCACTGCTGGTTGTTTCGATCCCCATGAGACTTGACGACTTGGCATCATCAGTGGCTAGGTAATCATTTGATAGGTTAATTTAAGTAGTTAACAGCCCTCACAGCTGCAACCTCAAACAGTTGGCTTTTAACTAATTGAATTACACCTAAGTGAGCTAACCCTTCATCGACCTCTCATAAATTTATCGATTGAGCCCAACTTTCATTTTCAAAAACAAAAAGGAGAACCATCATGAAAAAAGTCAGAAAGGCTATTATCCCAGCCGCTGGTCTAGGAACACGCTTCCTCCCTGCCACCAAGGCGCTTGCCAAGGAAATGTTGCCCATCGTGGACAAGCCAACCATCCAGTTCATCGTTGAAGAGGCCTTAAAATCAGGTATCGAAGACATCCTAGTGGTGACTGGTAAGTCCAAGCGCTCTATCGAGGATCACTTCGACTCAAACTTTGAGCTAGAGTATAACCTCAAAGCAAAAGGCAAGCATGACTTGCTTAAATTGGTAGACGAAACAACAGGTATTCGCCTGCACTTTATCCGTCAGAGCCACCCACGCGGTCTTGGAGATGCGGTCTTGCAAGCCAAAGCCTTTGTTGGCAACGAACCCTTTGTGGTCATGCTAGGGGATGACCTCATGGACATTACTGACGAGACTGCTCTGCCATTGACCAAACAGTTAATCAACGACTATGAGAATACCCATGCTTCAACCATCGCCGTCATGCAGGTGCCGCATGAAGAGGTGTCAGCTTATGGCGTCATCGCCCCTCACGGCGAGAGTGTCCACGGTCTTTACAGCGTTGATACCTTTGTCGAGAAGCCAAAGCCTGAGGAGGCCCCATCTGATTTGGCCATCATCGGTCGGTACCTCTTGACCCCAGAGATTTTTGACCTACTAGAAAAACAAGAACCCGGGGCTGGTGGCGAAGTGCAACTAACAGATGCTATCGATGCCTTAAACAAGACTCAGCGGGTCTTTGCTCGTGTCTTTACAGGCAAACGGTATGATGTCGGTGACAAGTTTGGTTTTATGACGACCTCTATCGACTACGCCCTTAAACACCCTCAAGTTAAAGATCAACTCAAAGACTATATCATCAAACTCGGTAAAGAGCTAGCTAGTGACAGCAGTGCCGAGTAAACGAGAAAAAGTTTAACCTCAACTGCCAAAATGAAACGAAATAAAACACTCCTGTTGACATCTAGTACACTAGAAACAAGGAGTGTTTTTTTATAGTCTTTAACAGATGATAAACCGTTATGGACTGACAAGTTAATTCTCTAGTAACCGCGCGATAACAGCGTGATCAAAGACATCAAGCATAATCATTTTAGTTATCGATAAATTGTAAAATATAGTGCAACAAAAAAACTCATAGCGTTTCTGTCGTGTAAACTGTACGTAACCACACTACCAGAACACGAGGAAACCTATGAGCTACTCCCATGAACCATAAAAGAGCGA
>NZ_JBGTZB010000035.1:0-17311 GCF_041807825.1 Streptococcus sp. E24BD
ATTTATGGGGATTTCTTTGGGATTGGTGATGTCAGCGATATCGAAGAGTTGCTGGTTGGCACCCGCTACGAGTATGCGGATGTCTTGGCCAAACTCCAAACCATCGACACGAGCCACTACTTCTCACGCATGACGACAGAAGAAGTTGCTAAAGCCATTGTGGCGTAAAAAAGAGGATAAAAAAGAGTGCTCAAACAAGCCTAGTAGAAGACCAAAGGTTCTTGCTAGGCTTTTTGCGTACATTAGCGAAAGAGAATGGTGTCGTTTCGCAACTATTTCCTATAGCAGAAAAAGGCAAAAAAACAGTTACAAAACTTTACAAAAGCTTAAAAAAGAAGTAGAATGACTCTGTATGTAAGTTTTGCCATGTCTAAAAAAGGCATGATGCTGTAGATGGAGAAAATATAATGAAAAAACGCATGAGAAAATGGCTGAATACGGCGATGCTAGGAGTATTGCTGACCAATAGCATCCTAGGACCTGTCGTACAGGCAGTCGATATCTCGATGACTTCTACTACAGAGACGAGTAGCTTGAGTACAACAGATCCAAGCGGGGAAAATACCTCGGCCACGACGACAGCTCCAGTCTCACAAGGACAAGATTCTGAGACGCCATCGACAAGTGCAGATTCGTCGACATCGTCGACCACAAGCACGCAGCCAGAAGAGCCAGCGGCCACACCCGAAGAAGAGGAACCTCTAGTCGTTACACCAACAACCCCTCTCACAGAGGCGAAGGAAACGACGGCCGAAACACTGGCTAAGCAAGCCATTCCGCAGGCTTTCTCTGCCGCCATGCTCCGGGCTGCTGCACTTCCACCGTCGGAAGGAGATGGGACCAAGATTGAGACCATCAAGCTCGAATGGCTGACAGCGGACACGACAGACGACGGCAAGGCAGAAAACCTCTTCCAAAAGTGGGAGGATAACAAGACCAAAAATGTTCGCCTACGCGTGTCTTACTCTCTATCAGGAGACGAAGACTATGAGCCGGGTGTGATTCAGATTCGGGTGCCTAAGACCGTCTTTGAGACACGGGAGGATAATCACATCGGACGCATTACGTGGGCGGTGCCAGAAGCTCCAGATACATCAGGGATCTTCCAGTACTACCTCGACGAAGGGGATAAGTCCGATCCACTTGATGACACCTATGTCTTGACCAATACCCGTAAGCTCTCAGCAGCCTCACAAGGCTACATCGAAGGCACCATTACAGATTTAATTCCGCATGAAATTCGTGACTATGTGACAGGTTATAAAGCTTATGTAGATGCCAATATCCAAGTGACCACTCACCTAGGCAATGCTTTAACCTTGGCCTCCAACCAACTCTCTGCTGAAGTCGATACAGTCTCTATCTTGAGCAGGGCAACTAAGTATGATCGCGGGTGGTATAAGACCTATCCGACTAATTTTCCAGCAGAGCTCAAACCAGCTAGCCCAGATGACTACATCTATGTTTACTGGGATAGCGAAGTATTTGCTCCTGAGAAAAATAACCAGCCAAGTACGGTAAGTTTTACAGATACTATCTCATCAGGTGGAATTGTCTTGGGGTATGACTATGATGGAAAAGTGACCAAGGGAACTGGTACCAACACTATCACAGGAGAAATCGGCAAAGACACCACTGTAAAATGGCCTTCGTACACCAATGCAGAGCGTAGAGAGCGTGTTATCGTCTATACAGCTTATCCAAAGACAGCTTTCCCGGATTTGGAGAATGGCAAGCAGTACCAAGTGACCAATAACATCGTCTATACCCTCACAGATACCGATGATCAGCAAGTATCCAGAGTCAGCGCAACAGCTAGAGAAGAACTCTATGAGCGAGTGGTACAGCCATCCACTACAGCACGCTATTATCTTGGAAAGAATGCCAATCCTTATCGATACGATACAGCTCTCAGTCTCCTCCAAAAAGGTCTGGACGCACAAGTAACCTATCGGATTCACGGTGGCTCTTACGCTTATAGCGATGTCAAAAAGGGAGAGGACGGATCGATTGACTCCTACCGCTTACAGCTCAATGATGACAAGGTCTGGCTTCGTCAAAAGAACCCGCTGACCAGTGAGGATTATGAATTTTCACATCTAACCTTCACAGTGCCTAGACTGCAATCCGTACAAAAAGCCACAGATCAACCCTCAGGCTATTATGAAGGACAAGATGGAAGTCTTTTTTATGGAACAGTACCTGTCGGTAGCCTCTACTATGTAGACACAAAAGACGTTGCGCAAGCCCCTGTCTACACGGTCAAAGGAAAAACAGCAACGGGCACCTATCTCACACTAGCAACTGTAGCTTTCGCATCTGGCAAGCCACAGATTGCCCCTCAAAACGGAGCGACAGCAATCGGCAGTCGGTTGGTCTTTCCTGAAGGAATCGTAGACTATCAAGTGGACATGGACGTACAGACACCTGGTTTCCACTATGGCTTTACCGTAGGTGTCAAGCTACACAGTACAGCAGAGATGAGAAAACGGATTGAAGATTTGGTTGAGACCACTTCTGATCCAGCCCTCTATCTGAGCAATCAAGCGCGAGCAGAGGTTCGCACTCACACAGGCACTAGCTTAGGCAAACTCAGTTATACTGGAGAAGCAGTCTTAAAAGGTATTTACCCAGCTGCTGACCTCGATAAGTCTGTAACCTATACTAATGATGTCATTGCACGTACTGTCCGCCTCCGGTACACCTCAACCGCGAATCTCCGCACTGGAGCAACATCAAAGGAAGTCCTTGACCAAGCCATCGCAGAGGGCGCTTACGCAGAAGAAAAAGAGACTACATGGTATGACCTTCTGCCAGTCGGTGTAGTGCCTGATATGACAAGTCTAGCGGGAAGACCAGGTGATGTCATCACAGAAGCGCGTGCGATTGCAAACTATAAAAACACAGGTCGCACTCTTTTGATTGTCAAGATGAAGCTGACACCTCAGTATCACTATCCAACTGATGGGAGTATTCCATATGAACTACGGCAGCGCTATCTCTATGACAGACCACGCTTGAGCTTCTCTGCCAACTACAGCTGGCAAAGTCTGAAAAACTATGGCGCAAACCTAACCAACGTTATTGCCTACGAATCAGCAAATGACAAGCTGGGGTTCTTGAAAGATTTTAAAGGCGAACCGGACAATCCCTTGGCAGGGAATAACAGTGAGTCCAAGGCGGCAGTAGGTACAGCAGCCTCTCTCATGACCAATCTCAACCCAGACAGAGATACTCCTAGCTTTATCTATGCATCTGCGTCTGAACAGATTGTTGCAGGTATCTATGCGGTGACATCCTTGATCAAGCAAGTCGATGTCAATAACCAAGGGATCTACACAGACGGTCGGTCTGCGACCCTCCCTCGAAATGTCTATGAGGGAGGCGTCTACCGCTATCATCTCGAGGTAACCAGTGCCGCAGGTGAACGGACAGAAGACATTATCTTTTATGACATCTTGGAGAGTTATACACCGATTGAGACAGATGCTGACAGAGGGGATCTCCAGTGGAAAGGAATTTTCCAAGGAGTAGACATCAGTGACTTTGCGCGCTACGGCGTTACCCCGACCGTCTACTACTCTACAGTGAAAAACCTCCACATCTCAGAAGGAGACCGTGCCCAAGCAGACCTGACCGATCGCTCCATCTGGAGCACAACCATGCCTGCGGACAAGTCGACCATCACAGCAGTAGCTATTGACGCCCGTAAAAAGACAGATGGAACTCCGTTTGTCCTACCAGAAGACAGCAATGTCTCTGCCTATATCAATATGCGGGCGCCTCGGGTCGATGCCATCCGTGGTCTCAATCCAAAAGAGAGCTACTATGATACTGCTCTTGGCGCAGGGATGACCGAAGCAGGACTTTCTGGAGGTGTCCATGCTTACAACAACGTCAAGATGTCAACTACTTCCATCGGAGCAGCTGGTCAGACAACAAGAAATCTTTTAATCGAGAGCAACTATACCAAGGTCGGACTTCAACCTTATCGCATCATCGTCAATAAGGCGTGGGACGATGACAACGATAGAGACCGTATTCGGACCAAGTCTGTTCGTATCCGTGTCTTGGCAAATGGAAAAGATAGCGGGCGCTCTATCGAGCTGAGCGCTGCCAACAACTGGACCTATACCTTTGATGACTTAGAGATGGTTACAGCAGATGGCTTACCAATCCGCTATAGCATCACAGAAGATCCAGTCCCAGGCTATACCTTAAAACTCTCGAATACAATCCATACCCCAACTGGTATGACGGTCAATGCGGTCAACGTCCATGAGCCAGAAAAAGTCATCATATCCGGTATCAAGCGTTGGGTGGGCGAGGATGCAACAGCTAGTCGCCCAGACTCTATCCGCGTCAATCTCTATGCTGATGGCACTCAAATCCAAACCAAAGAAGTCCGCCCAGACGAGACAGGAGCTTGGAATTACCGCTTTGACAACCTCTTCAAGTACAAAGATGGTCAAGAAATCCGCTACACAGTAGAAGAACCTGACTACATCCCAGGCTATGTATCCGCCGTGGATGGCACAAACCTCATCAATACCTATGATCCTCATGCGGACATCGTCTTTACAAAGACAGTTGCAAACCCGGCAGAACCTCTAAAAAATCACACCTATGACTTCCGCTTTAGTTTCCGACGCTCTGACGGCACGGAAGACCTGGACACTTATCGCTATACCACGAGCGATGGGCGTACAGGGATCATCCGGTCAGGAGGTACGATTAGCCTCAAAGCAGAGCAAACGGTCACTGTCAAAGACGTTCGTTCTGAGCAGACCTACACCATCCAAGAGATTGAAAAACCAGGCTATACTGTCACCGGTGAAAATCTGACAGGCACCCTCCAAGCAGGCAAGACCTACACTGCTACGGCGACCAACACTTACAAAGCCACAGGCGAGATCACTCTGGATGCCCAAAAAGTCCTTCGGAACCGCAGACTACGTGCCTATCAATTCATCTTTGAAGTTATGGATGAGACTGGTCAGGTTATCCGGACGGGTTCAAACACCATTGACGGCAAGGTTGTCTTTAAACCGTTGACCTATACAGAAAAAGATCACGGCAAGACCTATACCTACCGAATACGGGAGAGAGACGCAGGTCTGCCAGGCTATGTCTATGACACCCATGAAGAAATCGTGACCGTGACGGTTACAGACAATGGAGATGGGACTATCACAGCCACCCCGCGCTATGATCGAGACGGAGCAGTCTTTACCAACCGCTACGAAATCAAGGAAAACCTGAGCCTCAGTGCATGGAAAGTCATGCTTCATGACCAGAAGCTCATAGAAGGTGCCTATACCTTTGAGCTCTATAAAGAAGGCGAAGCGAGTCCCCTCGCCACAGCGACCAATGGTAAAGATGGGCGCATTGACTTTACGGGCTTGAGCTTCACCCAAGACGACATCGGTAAGACCTACACCTATATCGCCAAGGAAAAAGCAGGCACCAACCCAGACATCACCTACGATACTACGACCATTCGCTACCAAGTCAGTGTGACAGATGGTGGGGAGGGCAAGCTAGCTCTTGCTACTACAGTCCAAGACCAGCACACGGCAGATGTGGACAATAATCCTGCCACAGGGATTTTTGTCAATAGCTACAAGCCGGGAAGCCTCAAAATTCAAAAGACTATCCTAAGTGGCGACCCGGTCAAGACCTTCCGCTTTAAGATCAAGCTCAAGGGACCAAATGGAGCCTCTCTGCCAGCAGGTCAGGTCAACGGCACCATCGGTACAGCTCCAAGCCAGCAAGAAAACCCTCTCTATACTCTTGTCCTAAGGATCAATGACAACGGAAAAGACACAGACTATGTGAAGAAGTTGAGTGAGCCCTTTGGCGAATTTGACGTCCCAGAAGGCTTTACCAACTGGAAAAAACCGTCCGGTCAGTCCATCGCTCTAAAAGAAACAAAGTACAATTACCTAAAAGACGCTTTTGGTGGCATCTACATCTACGAGGTCGGTCAGCCAGGCAAAGCACTGCTGACAGCAGAGGACTTTACGGAAAATCGCCTCGTCCTCACAGGAGAGCGGAAGCAGCAAGGCACAGCTAGAAGTGGAAACAACCTTGCTGCAAAGGCTAGAAGCCAAAAGCCAGCAAGCAACACCTCTATCCTAGAAACGACCGTCTCTGCTGTTGCGAGCCTCTTTAAGGGCGTGACCGTCCATGCGGCTACCATCACACCGACGGATACAGTTGTCGAGACCGGCACCACAGGTACCGTCACTTGGGAAATCTACTCAGATGGCGTCCTTTACTTCAAGCCGACCAATGGCTTCACAGGGACCATGGCGTCCGGAAGTACCAGTAATACAAATTCATGGCGAGACCACCAAGATAAATTTACCAAGGTAACTGTCGCCAAAGGAGTCAAAGCGCCAGAAAATTCAAGCAGTCTGTTCGCTAATTTATCCAACGTTACAGACATGGATTTGGAAAATCTGGATGTGTCGGGTACGAGAAATATGGAATATATGTTTTCTAATGTCAGAAAGTTGAAGACCTTACATGTTTCGGGTTGGAACACTGGCAATGTGAAGGATATGAGCTCCATGTTTGAGGATGCTACTAGCTTGACTTCTCTTCCTGTTGAGAAGTGGGACGTGAGCAAGGTTACTGATATGAGCCTCATGTTTGATGACACTAAAAACTTGACCAGCCTTCCTGTGCAGAACTGGGATGTAGGCAACGTAACGAATATGCGTCGGATGTTTAGATCCACTACTAAATTAAGCAGTCTTCCTACTGAGACATGGAATGTTAGCAATGTAAGGACTATGGACAGTATGTTTTATGGTGCAAGCGGTCTGACCAACCTTCCTGTGCAGAACTGGGATGTTGGCAATGTAAGGAATATGGAATATATGTTTTATGGTGCAAGCGGTCTGACCAACCTTCCTGTGCAGAACTGGGATGTAGGCA
Source organism: Streptococcus sp. E24BD (assembly GCF_041807825.1). Classification (NCBI taxonomy): domain Bacteria; kingdom Bacillati; phylum Bacillota; class Bacilli; order Lactobacillales; family Streptococcaceae; genus Streptococcus; species Streptococcus sp. E24BD. Next base: position 6,946 of record NZ_JBGTZB010000035.1, read on the forward strand.
GTGTGCTGGACATGTCAGGGATGTTTAGCGGCGCCCACAGCTTGACCAGTCTTCCAGTAGAGCATTGGAATGTGGGAAACGTGACGAATATGCGGCACATGTTTAATGAAGCCCGTAGTCTGACCAGTCTTCCAGTAGAGCATTGGAATGTGGGAAACGTGACGAATATGCGGTACATGTTTAATGAAGCCCGTAGTCTGACCAGTCTTCCAGTAGAGCATTGGAATGTGGGAAACGTGAAGGACATGCGGCACATGTTTTCAAGTGCGTCTAGTCTGATCAGCCTACCGGTACAGAACTGGAATGTGGGAAACGTGACGAGTATGTGGAACATGTTTAATGACGCCCGTAGTCTGACCAGCCTACCGGTACAGAACTGGAATGTCGGAAACGTTACGAATATGAGTAGACTGTTTCAAAACGCCCGCAATCTAGTCAGTCTTCCGGTACAGAACTGGGATGTTGGCAGTGTGACGGACATGTCAGGGATGTTTAGTGGCACCTCAAATCTAAGCGAGATAAATCTATCAAGCTGGGATGTGTCCAAAGTTAGCCGTATGAGCGATATATTTGCTTACTCAGGTATCAAGAACCTTGATTTATCCAATTTTCATACACCAGAACTTAGGCAATTCGCACGCGGTTTTATGTCCATGTCGTCCTTAGAAACATTGGATATTAGTCAAATGGATTTGACAAATTTAGATAGCTGGGGTGTGAGCAACGGATTTGCGTATAGCCGTAATTTAAAGAAGGTGAAGTTGCCGCCAACCATAAGTCTTGCCGATACCAATTTGGCTACCCCACCTAAAAACGCCACCTACACCGGTAAGTGGATCCGTGAGGACAGAGCCTATGGGCCTTTTACAGCCAATGAGCTGATGAAGCAGTATACTCCGGATATGGCGGGGACCTGGATCTGGGAGGAGGCGCCACAGGATTACACCCTGGCCTTTGATGCCAATACAGGGTCTGGCTCGATGCCAGTGCAGACCCTAACAAGGGGGCAGGTTTACACCTTACCGTTAGCCACCTTTACCAAAAATGGCTATCGCTTCAAAGAGTGGAACACTCGTCCAGATGGACGTGGCACCAGCTACCAAGCAGATCAGTCCGTGACCGATCTGACAGAAGCTGGCAAGACCATCACACTCTATGCTGTATGGGAGCTGGTAGACCCATCTGTGACCATTCAAGATGGGGAGTTTGAAGTTACCCTTAGAGGAGGAGAAACCTTTACGCTTCCAAACCTCCCAGCAGGCACTAGCTACGAAGTCTACGAAGAGGCTGAAAAAGGGTGGGTACTTGTGAGCTCTCATGGCACTACAGGGACCATTGAGGCCAACAAGACCAGCACAGCCAGCTTTGTCAATGACTACCAAAAAGGCAAGACCTCTGTCCAGCTAGGTGGTCAAAAACTCCTAGATGGAGCGCCAGCTAGTGGCTACCGCTTTACCCTCAAAAAAGACGGGCAGCTCCTTGAGACGGTGACATCCTCAGAAGGCGGTGGCTTCCGTTTTGCGACCATCGTTTATGATCAAGCGGGCACCTATACTTATGAGGTGGCGGAGCAAGCAGGAGACGATGTCTCCATCGACTACGACTCCCACACGGAGACCATCACGGTGACCGTAGTAGACGACGGACAAGGCAACCTTCTTGCTACTGTTTCCAAGGAAAATAGAGACATTGTCTTTGCCAACCGCAAGAAAAAAGGAAGTCTGTCTATTACAAAAGCAGTAGAAGGCAGCCAAAACCAGGACAAGACCTTCACTATTCAGGTTAAACTTAATAATAGTCCGACCGACGTCCGTGAATTCCAGTTTAAAGCAGGTCAGACCCAGACCATCAATGACCTGCCATATGGGACCACCTATGAAGTCACAGAGACCAATCTTCCAGCTGGCTATAGCCTCGTCTCCATCGCAAATGAGACAGGGCATATCCATCAGGATACGACCCTTGCGACAGTGACCAACCGTTACCAAGCAACAGGAACGGCTAATATCACAGCTACCAAACGCTTGGACAATACAGAGGATCCAGCCCGTCAGCTGAAAGCAAATGAGTTTACCTTTGAGTTGGTCGATCCAGGAGCCAAAGCGAATGATCCATCTGATGACACAGTGGTAGCGACCGCAACCAACGATGAGTATGGAAATATCGCCTTTGGGGCAGTAACCTTTACCAAAGCAGGCACCTATCGCTACAAACTTCGTGAGTCAAAAGGCCTCGATACAACTGTGGCCTACGACGCCCACGAGGAAGATGTAACTGTGACAGCGACGGATCAAGGAGAAGGGAAGTTACAGGTCAGCGTGACCTACGATGCAGATGGAGCAGTCTTTATCAATGCGATTAAGCCGCCGACCACGACTCCAGATCCAAAACTTGGATCAGTAAAGATTATCAAAAAAGTTGACCGCTTGACGGACGCTAATAAGCAGACGGACTTTGACCTCCTGATTCATATCAAGAACAAGAATGGAGAAATCCTCCTCAATCGCTTCGCCTACACCAGCAACAAGCGAGAAGCAGGCACTATCGCAAGCGACGAGACCTTGCAAATCCGCCATGACGAGACAATCCAGATTGTCAATCTCCCAGAAGGGGCGACTGTTACAGCGACAGAGCAAGTACCAGCTGGCTATACCCTCGATCGCCAGTCTAAGACGACTGCGACAGTAACGCTTGCGAAAATTGATGAAATCCGCCTTGCCAACCACTATAACCCAACAGGTACATGGAAACCAACAGGAACCAAGCGCCTTGAAGGCGGAAACTTAGCGAACTACCGCTTTGCCTTCCTCGTGGTGGATGAAAATGGCAGACAAGTCCAGCGTGCCTTGAGTGACACATCCGGTCAGATTCAGTTTACAGACATTTCCTATACCTATGATGACATCGGCAAGACTTATACCTACCGTATCACAGAGGAAAAAGGAAATGAACTTGGCATTGCCTACGACTCCACCATCTATACGTATAAAGTGAAGATTACAGATGATGGGTCAGGAAAAATCATTGCCCAAGTCCAAGAAATGACCTCTAGCAAGACGGGCAATCGTCCAAGCCAAGCAGACTTTACTAACCGTACGGTTCGCCTCCCAGAGACAGGGGGCATGGGCAGCTTGATTTGGTATGCTCTAGGAGCCAGCATCATCCTCATCACCTACTTCTTCTATCGTCGAGAAGACGACGAACGCACAGCTGCTTAGTAGAGAAAGTACATGTGAAAGGAGTGAGGCTCGCTATCAAAACACCACTAGTGCTTGTAAGAAGGCGTAAGCCAATCTCTTTAAGCATGTACCGTCAACATATTAACGAGTGGAGCAATCAGGCAGTTTTTTCTGCCCATTGCTTCGTTGGTTAATCTCTCTAACATACATTCACAAGCAAGGAGAATAATGTGAAAAAAATCTATACAGCGATAATGGCAGCTATTCTGCTCTTGTCCACACTCTTTACGGCACTGGGTGCAAGTGCTCAGGCTGGACCAGGTGCTCACACCAATGAGACAAGAACGGTTACTCTTCATAAATTATTGATGAGCAAGAGTGAGTTGGACGCATTTACTACACCAGAAGCATATGATGGAACGCAAACACTTGACCAATTGAAACGTTTGACTGGTAAAAACGACTTGCAAGAAATTGCGGGTGTTTACTTTGCTTGGCAAAACTCAAGAGGTGAATGGATTAACGACCAAGGACAAGTAGTAACCTCTGTGGAAGAAGCTCTGGGTGCTCAGACAGGAGCTACGGGTGCAGAATTTAATACAAGTGGTTTGCCAGCTGGCGATTACAAAATTGTTGAAGTAGACAGCAAGACAGACTATGTCGATGACGTTACTAAGGCGATTCTTGCAGACAGCAAGGCAGTACCTGTGACTATCCGCTTGCCACTCTTGAAAGCAGATGGAACATTTGCAGACCATGCTCATGTCTATCCAAAGAACACCCAAGAAGCTCCGACTCTTGAGAAAAAGGTAGAAGGACTAGACGAAGTTGACGCCACACTTGGTCGAGAATTGACCTATACCGTTACTTCAACTATTAAAGCAGGATCACGCTACAAGACCTTGGCCTATAAAGATACCATGTCAAATGGTCTGACCATGGTTCCTGGCGTAACCATCGCTGCTCAAAATGTTACCCTGCAAGACACAGCTGACTATACCCTGACCCAAGATGACCGTGGTTTCAGCCTGGTCTTGACAGATGCGGGTCTGAAAAAGGTATCTGACATCACAAACCCAGTTGGCGACAACAACGGTGAAGATGTGACCTTCACCATTACCTATAAAGCTTACGTTAACGCAAATGCTGTTAAGCGTGAGAAAAACACCGTAAAAGTTGACTACAGCAACGTGCCTTCACAAGAAGTAACTCCAGTTCAAGTCACACCATCACCAGAAGGTGACTTGGCAGTGACTAAAGAATGGCAAGCAAATGATGGTGGAGGCATCGCTGCGCCAAACGATCAAACCCTGACCTATACCCTCTACAAAGCAGGTGCAGCTGTGGCAACTGTACAGTTGGACAACGCTTCTGTCAATGGCTCTGTGATCAACCTTGGCAACGGCCTCACCTTTACCGTGACAGGTGCTTTCAGCGGTACCTTCAAAGGCTTGCAAGCAGGTGAAACGGATTACACCATCTCAGAGCGGATCTCTGGCTATACCCCAAGCTATGACGCAGCAGCAGGTACTGTGACCGTTACCAACAAAAAGAACAAGACTCCTGAAATCGTAAATCCAGCAGATGCCTTTGTGAATCTGAACAACGCACGCTTTGTCAAAGTGGATAGCCAAAACAATGAACGTCTTCAAACTGCGCAGTTTGTCGTGAAGAACACAGCAAACGGTCAATTCTTGGCTTTCGAGTCAGCAGCTGACCAATCTGTTCAGCAACAAGACCTTGTAGAGAAGAAAGAAGCACTGGATCAAGCTGTAAAAGCCTACAATGCTCTCGCAGCTGACAAGCAAACTCCGCAAGAAAAAGCAAAAGTAGATGCGGCGCAAACAGCTTACAATACAGCCTATGCAGCAGCAAAAATCACCTACACCTATACAGCAAATCAAAATGCTGCAAACGTCGTGACATTAACCTCAAATGACCAAGGTCAATTTGAAATTGCTGGTCTGGAAGCAGGCGACTATGAATTAATTGAAACAGTTGCACCAAAAGGCTATGCCTTGAACACAGGTGCTATTTCCTTTACGGCAGGAGATACAACAGGTATCGCCTACATAGATAGTTCTGGTCAAAACGACGCTAAAACTGTGACAAACGTGAAGCTCTCTATCCCACAAACAGGTGGTATGGGTACCATCATCTTTGCAGTAGCGGGTATCTCACTCATGGCAGTAGCTTACTATGGCTTTATGAAAAACAACCGCAACAAAGAAGCGTAACCCATGACAGCTGAATCCCAACAAGAAAGGAGATCATTATGAAAAAAGGCTTAGGATGTAGCCAGATGATTTGTCTGATGGCTCTCTCCTTATTTCTTGTGTTGCTAGGGATACGGGCACAGGCAAGCACGAGCAATCGCCTGTTCTTGCAGCTGAAAGATTACGAGCAAATCGTTCAGGACTTAGGAGAGGATGTCAGTGGTCAGACATTGACAGCTTGGCGCTTGGATCCGCAGTATAATGCGGATGACCAAGAAATACTTACCAAGCTCCATGGTTTTTCCGAAGCGGAGTTAGACCAACAATTTTCACGTGGCACCTATCCGATGGTATTTTTAGCCGATCGTATTGAGGTACAGGACATGCCAGATGGGCACTACTATATCCGTCAGGTTGTGGCGACTGAGCAGGTGACCTACCGCTCTGAAATCGCTGTACGACTGGACAGTGCTCTTCCTGCTCCTGTATTATTGCCAAAACGTCTACCTGATCAAGAGCCTACGCGACTTCGTCTCCTGAAGACGGATGAAGCAGGAAATCCTCTTGCAAATGTAGGTTTCCGCCTTTATGCGTTGGACAGCGATCATCAAGAACAACCTGTTTCTTTGGTGGATGGGTACCGCTACGAAAAAGATGCAGTAGCGGACAAAATCCTCTACACAGATGAGAAAGGGTATATCACCATTTCTCATCTTCCGCTTGGGCGGTATCGCTTTGTCGAAGTAGAGCCTTTACCAGGCTATCGTCTTGGACAAGGACAAGTAGAAGCGACTCTTGTCGATGAAAAGCTCGTGACCGTTACGCTAATCAACGAAAAAATTAAACAGGGATTGGCACGCTTCATCAAAATCGATGGCAAGACCAAGCAAGCACTCTCCGGAGCGTCATTCCGTTTACTAGAACGCGTTGGTGATCAGTACAAGCCTGTTCTCAAAAACGGGAAGGAAATCATCTTGACGTCAGATGAAAAAGGATTTTTCACAGTAGATGATTTGGCATACGGAGAATACTACCTGAGGGAAGTACAGCCTCCATCTGGCTATAGCCAGTTAGGTGCAAGTGTACCTTTTCAAGTAACAACTGGAGATACTACCCAACAAATCACAGCCATTGAAAACAGCAAACGACCACGCATTGAAGTGCCCAACACAGGAGATATGCTCTTGTATGCCTTGATGCTCATTGCGATTGTCTGTTTTGGTAGTGGCTGGTACCTTACCAAGCAACCAACTCTCACACACTGAAAGGAATAGAAAGACAAGTATCCATTACTTTGTCTTTCTTTTTTTTTATGCTATAATGGGAAGAACGACTTATATAGGTAGAGGAAATAGGAATCATGCCCACAAAACGAAAAAAAACGCTCAAACAAAGAATCTTAAATGGACTATTTGCACTTTTATTTTTAATAGGACTCAGTATCTTGGCTTATCCGTTAGTATCACAGATTTACTACCAAGTAAAGTCAAGTCAGCAGGTAGGGGATTTCCAAGCAGAAAAAGAAAAATTAACCGATAGCGACATTGAAGAGCGTATGCGTTTAGCAGCGGCTTTTAATGCCTCTTTGACTAATGTCATTGAAGGCGATTTTTATGATGATCGGGAGAAAAAAGAAGGCATTGCAGCTTATGCACGCATGTTGGAGCTCAATGAGAAAATTGGACACGTTGAAATCCCGACGATCAATGTAGATTTGCCAATCTATGCTGGAACCAGTGAGGATGTCTTGCAGATGGGGGCAGGACACTTGGAAGGGACGTCACTACCGATTGGGGGAAATTCGACTCACTCAGTAATCACGGCACATACAGGCTTGCCAAATGCTAAGATGTTCACGGACTTAACCAAGTTAAAAAAAGGGGATAAGTTTTATGTTCATAACCTTAAAGAGACCCTTGCTTATCAGGTGGATCAGATTAAGGTAGTAGAACCGTCGCAATTTGAAGACTTACTGATTGCTCCCGGTCATGATTATGTGACGTTGCTGACCTGTACACCGTATATGATCAATACCCACCGTTTATTGGTCAGAGGACATCGGGTGGAGTATGTCAAAGCAGTAGAAGAAGAGTTTATCTTGCAAAACAAGATTAGTTTCTTGTATAAGTACCTCTTCTTTGCTTCGTTGGTATTGATTGCCATTTTGCTCTATATTATTTACAGGTTACGCAAGAAAAAGAAAGAGCAATCTCGTCGTTTGAAAGAAGAGCAGCTTTTGACCGAGAAGGGAGAATGAGATGAAGAGAGCTAGGAAAAAAACACCTCCTAGACACCGGCGTTCGCCAGAAAAAAAACATTGGTGGCAGACTATCCTAAAAAAAGGGCAACCTGCACCAATAGAGAAACAAGAGAATCTGCTTTTGTCTACACAGGAGAAGGCAGACGACAGCGTAGGTATTCCTTTTCTTGAAGAAGCTCAGCAGCCAATCGTTTCCAAGGAACCTATCTCAATGCTTTCAAACGAGGGGCAGCTCCAGATGAGTGAGCCACAGAAAGGCTCCCTGTCATCAGTAGAAGAGCCGGGAAGTCCATTATCAGCAAATGAACCGATTCTTTCAGGAGAAGAAAAAGTTTCTAATATGTCTGTATCTGAAACTATTTCAGAAGGCGTTCATACTGAAATGCGAGATGATACAAGGATGGAAGACAGCCTACCTGAGGCAGAGGATAATGGGCCTGTAGCTCAGTTGGAGGAGAACGAAGGAGATACTGGTGAGATAAGTATGAAGTCTGCCGCCGTAGATGCCCCCCTTCCTACGCCTCTTGCCCCTCCTCTTATGCCTTCCTCAAAGATAGAAGAGGATGACAATGAAGAGCTGGTTGCTTCATCTCAACAACAAAATTCTCAAGATGTCTCAGTTCAAGAGAGTGTCACAACAGCACCACATACGATATCTTCTTCGTCTTCTCATAAGCGAAAGCGGAAAAAATTCCTCTTTGTAGCTTTGTTTTTGGCGGGCTTTCTTATCATGTCTTATCCGTTTGTTTCACAACTGTATTACCGCATACAAGCCAATAATGTCAATACTCAATTTGATCAGGCAGTCGCTAAGTTGGACAATGAAGAACTATCAAGGCGTTATAAATTAGCACAAGCTTTCAATGCGGCTTTGAAGCCAAGAGAACTCCAGGATCCATTTACGGATGATGAGAAAAAAGAGGGAATGACCGAATACGCCAATATGCTAAAAATTAACGAGCAGATAGGCTATGTGTCAATTCCGAAAATTGATCAAAAAATCCCGATGTTTGTTGGTGTATCCGATGCCGTTTTGGAGAAAGGGGCAGGACTACTAGAAGGGACATCCTTACCTGTAGGAGGTATCAATACGCATACTGTCATCAGCGCTCATAGAGGCTTGCCTAATGCGCGACTGTTTACGGACTTGGACAAGCTCAAAAAAGGCGATGTTTTCTACATTCACGTCTTGGACACGGTGTTGGCTTATGAAGTCGATCAAATCAAGGTCGTAGAGCCAGATAATTTTGATCCCATTCTGATTGAAGAAGGCAAGGATTATGCAACGCTTCTTACGTGTACTCCTTATATGATCAACACCCAACGATTACTGGTTCGTGGGAAACGAATCCCATATGCTGCACCTGTAGAAGAGAAAATGTTAGAGACATCTCGCAGCAATCAATTATGGAAAATGCTATTCGGTATTTCGGTGGGCATGATTCTAATTTTACTTTACCTGATTTACCGTAATCGTAAGCAATTAGTACAAAATAAAAGGCTGGAGGAAAACTGATTGAAACAGCGTATAAAGCCAATAGTAGGCTTTGCTTTTATGTTATTAGCGGCTAGTTTACCCCTGCTTTGTTTTGGGAATATGCTGTACCAAAATTGGAATCAAGAGCTACGTTACCAAAGTTATACCAAAGCGCTGGATCCTTTGCTCGTCTCCAAAACACTAGACGCCTCCCTTCAGTACAATGAGCGTCTTGGATCAGACAATCAAATTGTGGATCCTTTTGCTGGGGAAGACTACCAGGTAGATTACCAGGTCTTAGAAGATGGTGATGGCATCTATGGCTACCTTTCTATCCCTAAGATTTCTTTGATGGAACCAGTATATCTAGGAGCGAGCGCAACTCATTTGTCTCAGGGCCTCGCTCATGTAGCGGGTACGGACCTGCCGATTGATGGGGCAGGGGTTCGTTCTGTTATTGCAGGTCACCGTGGTTGGGCGAATCAAGTTTTCTTTCGTCATTTAGATAAATTAGAGGCAGGGGATGATTTGTATTTTGATAATGGGAAGGCTATCTTACATTATAAAATGCTCCCCAACCCAAAGGTGATTTTGCCAGCTGAATGGGAAGAATTGGAATCAAAGTCAGACCAGAACCTCATTACATTACTTACTTGTGATCCAATTCCCTTATACAATAAGCGGCTCTTGGTGGATTTTGAACGGGTAGGGGTATATCCCAAAGAGCAGCAAGAAAGCCAACAAGAAATACCACGAGATATTCAACTATCATTTCAAAAAGAAGGACAGCAAGTAGTATCTGTAGTAGGGTCTTCTTCTTGGCTGTATAGTGGTATTTGTTTGCTTAGTCTATTTGCTTTTATCTTGATAGGACACCGTTTTGTAAAATTCCTAAAACGGAACTAGTAGAAATTGGATAACTAAATCACAAAAAACTTCTAAAGAGTGCTCTTCTAACAATTTGAGAGAGAAAGACTCTTGTTGCAATCGATGATAGGACAAAAGACCCAAAAGCTAGCACCTTCGAGATTAGGAAAGCTGAATCCTTCTTGCTCTTGACGAGTGAGATACTCTAAAAACCGCAATTATTGCTCGTTCATGGAGCTTTGAAAAAAGGCTCTTTGTCAACTGTAGTGGGTTGACCCACTTAACACCGAGAGAGGACAGTTCTTGTCTTCTCTCGTTTTATGTTTATGGCAATGAAAATGCGAGTTTTGTCTTTTCAAAGTTTCTG